>JAYRFD010000952.1:0-7026 GCA_041908565.1 Polyangia bacterium
CGCCGTTGCCGCTTGCACCACCGGTTTGGCCGTTGTCCTTCATGCCGCCGCCGCCACCGCCTGCACCGGCCGCGCCATTGCCTCCGCTGCCGTACATGCCACCGCCGCCGCCCGCGGCAACCATGGCCACGCCCCCTGTGCCGCCGTTGCCGCCGATCGCTTGGTTCTGCGTCAGCGTGACCCCGCCCAGCGTCAGGTTGCCCTGCGCAAAGATGGCCCCACCGGCGCCCAGACCGCCACCGCCACCATGCGAGCCGTTGCCGCCATTTCCACCCTTGGCGATGCCGTTGCGCAGGGTGAGGTTGTGCAGGGTCAGAGTGCCTGGCGCCAGCAGGGCGCTCTGTGTGGGCGAGCCGGCGACATAGAACAGCCGAAAGTTGCTCATCGCCGTGCTGGATCGCTCGATGACCACGCCTTGGCCACCAGCCACGGGTTGGATGGTGATGTCGCTGGTGATGGCCGGCAGCGCGTTGCCGCCGTACCAGAAGTTGTCGGCGCTGGTGAAGCTGTATGTACAGCCGTTGGCCAGCTCGATGATGTCGGCGCCTGGGTTTGTCGCCTCGTTGTTGGCCGCGTTGATGGCGGCGATCAGATCCGCTTCCTTGGTGGCACCGCAGCCGACGGTAATGGTCACCGCAGACTTCTTCTGCGCGGTCGGCTCGGGGGCTTGCTTGGCCGGGCCGGGCTCATAGCCGCAGTAGATGCCAACGGTGGCCGCGACACCTAGCCAGGGCAAAAGCCGGCTGGCCGAGAGCCGTTGTGGAGGGGTGCTGCGAGGGGATTTGACCGACATGGAGGACCTCCCAGATTCAAGGGGACTTCGGGGGACTTGAACACAGCCCGCGCCTTCCCTTTCAGGCGCTGTTGCAGGCGCTTTGGCTGCGAAACAAGTGGTAGTTGTATCGCGGCGGACGGCCCAAACAGGGTGCAAATCCACGCATAGGACTCATTCGAGGGCGATGCGCGCCCCGCCCCGCCGATGGCACGGCTGGCCCCCGACCCTGCCGGGCCGCCAAGAAGATCCAGCGTGTTGGGGACGACCATCGAGGCTTCCCAGCGTGAGTCAATCGAGGCACAGCACGCCCGCCACCCGACGGTGCTGCAGCGTATAAACAGGGCATGCAAGCACCCGTTCCGTCGCACCAGTCACCCGCGATCGGATCGACGGCGTCTTGGGGCAGCCAATCGACAAAACCCGCGGCCCCCGTCCGCAAGAACGCGGCGCGCAGAGCCGACGCTGCCACCACCAGAGCGGTTGACGGAATTGCTGAACGAACCGGGGCCGTCCGGCGCTTGTTGCCGCTGAAAGACCGGCTCGTTGTCAGGATGCATGGGGGTTGGCTTGGGGCGACGCAGCGCCGCCTTCCGGACGGCTATCGACGATTGACCCGTTCCAGGTACGTTCCTTCGCTTGTGGAGACTTTCACCCACTCGCCCTCTTGGACGAACAGCGGTACCTGAACGACAGCGCCCGTCGACAGCGTGGCTGGCTTGGTGGCCCCGCTGGCTGTGTCGCCGCGTACGCCCGGCTCGCTGCTCACGATCTGCAGGACCACGGTGGGCGGCAACGAAACGCCGATCGGCGCTCCATTCCAGATCGACACGTCCATGGTTATGCCATCGCTGATCCAGCGCGAGCCATCGCCGATCTTTGCGGCTGGAACCACGATCTGCTCGCCAGTGCTGGGATCTGCGAAGACGAAGTCCGTGCCCTGCGGAAACAGGTACTGCAGCTGGCGCTCTTCGACGTTGGCCGGCTCTAGCTTCTCGCCGGACTTGTACGTCCTGTCCAGCACCGCGTTGCTGATCATGTTCCGGAGCTTGGTCCGGGTGAACGCCTGACCCTTGCCGGGCTTTACGAACTGGAAGTCGATGACAACATGCGGCTGATCATCAACCGTGATCTTCAGGCCTTTTCGAATGTCGCTGGTATCCATGGGGTCGGGTCCTCTCGGAACATAGGGTCCGAGTCCCCATCGTCGGAACGACTGCACACGCAAGCAAGCGAGCGCTGCAAGGTCCGGACAAGCGACCGCTTTTCCGATGCATCCGGCCCCACGATTCCGTCTGTGGGCTCGCTGAGCCAACTCGGTCGCGATCGCGGACTGCCAAATCGATCGCAAGCCGCGTGATGAAGCGCGCGCACGCCGGGTTCCTTGCGATCCAGCGACATATCGGCGGTGCGATCGCGTGCCATCGAACGACCCACCTTGTGCAGCACCTCGTCCGGTTGCTTTGTGCCGCGCACGTCTCAACGAACGACAATGCGACGAGACGACGTCAGGGGGTGGCGGCCGGCGGGTGTGCGGCAAGCCAGCGTTCGACTTCTTCGGGGTGAAAGCCACCGGGGCCCAGCGCGCCCTTGTAGACGATGACCCCTTCGGCATCGACGATGTACAGGCGTTCGGGCCAGCCGGCGTATAGCGCGTCGGCGGGGTTTTCGATCGGGTCGACCAGAAGCGGAACGTCGTAGTGAAAGCGCTGTGCAAAGTCGTTGGCGATGGCGATGCGGCGATCGGTGCTGCGTGGCTGCGGATAGCACACGCCTTCTTTTTCGTTCGCGTCCATCTGCCATTCGTCGGTGGGGTGCGCCTCGCGAATGTAGACGGTCACGAAGTCGGCGTGCGCACGATGGCGCTGGTACAGGCTGCGCAGGCGCTCGACCGAGCGCCGAAAGGGCGGTCAGGTGAAGCTGCCGAAGATCAGCACCCGCGGTCGCCCGCTGCGTCCCGCGAGCAAGCGCACGCGTGATGTGCCATCGAGTGCCCGAAGCTCGACATCGGGTGCGCGATCACCTTCGCGCAGCGTTCCTTCGTGTCGCGTGTCATAGCGAAGGATGCCCACGATAAAGCGCGGTCCAACATATGCGACCGCCGTCACCAAGAGCCCCACGAAAAGCAGCCCGCCGACTTGAAGTCCCCGCTTCCATGACCTGCGCATGGGCGCAGCGTATCAGGAACGCGCGTGGCTTCGTTTGTCCAGCCGCGCTGCTCCGAATTCTCGGTGGTTGGCATCGCTGGAAGCCGCCACAGTCACCGTCGATCACGCGGGTCTTTCCGCCCAGGCCGTCACACATTGCCTGGCCTTCACGCCGGAGCGCGTACGGCCAGTGCGCTGTAACAAGCCGTCGACTGCTGCACGAGCCCCGCATCGTCAAACACAAAGGTCTCGGCAGCCGTGCCACGGTGGCCGCGGTAGTACAGGGTCAGGCTGCTGGCCCCGACCAGCACGTCGATCAGCTCAAAGTGCAGGCTGGGATTGCGCGACAGCGCCACGCGCCAGTAGGCCCCAATCGCCGCCTTGCCGCGCAGGTGCCCGGACGGTTCTCCGACGGTGGTGACGATGACGGGGGAACGAAAGTCGAAGTCTTCGCGGTAGTGCTGCAGCACGCGATCGATGTCGTGCGCATTCCATGCCGCGATCCATTCAGCTGCAAAGCGCTGGGCAAACTCGGGGGTCAGGGTGCTCATGTGGGGCTCCACAAATAGGTCATGTTGGCTGACCTATTTACGATCCTCCAGATCCGCAAAATATGTCAACATGGCTGACCTAATGCGCGATTCCGATCGTCGAGAGCATGAACTGAACCAGGCCCTGGAAGCCCTGCACTTTGCCTTTCGCGCCGTCGTGGCACGGCCCGATCAGCTGCTGGCGCGGCGGGGGCTTTCGCGGGTGCATCACCGCATCTTGTACTTCGTGGGGCGTAATCCGGGTCTGCAGGTCAGCGCGCTGCTTGCGATCCTGCAGATCAGCAAGCAGTCGCTGCACGCCCCGCTGCGTCAGCTTATGCAGGCGCGACTGCTGACGGTCGGAACCGACCCCGACGATCGACGCGTGCGACGTCTGCGTCTGACAGCACGCGGAGCGGATCTGGAAGATCGGCTGTCAGGGGATCAGCGACAGCGCTTTGCTCGCGTGTTTGCCGACGTGGGCGAACGCAAAGCGGCAGCGTGGCGCGAAGTCATGCAGCGGCTTGCGCAACAAGACGGGGAAGACGGGATCGAACGAGCAGACTGAAGAGCGGCGCGGTCCATGATGTGCAGATCACCGACCGCGTTGGCAGCGGTGTCCATGCAGCCCCAGAGCCTTCATCACGCGACGGTGGACCTGCGCCGAAGCGGACGCGCAACCGCTAGCTGCGGGTGCGCGCGCGAGCGACCAGACGAACCGGTGTGCCTTCCAGCTTGAAGGTCTCGCGAAGCTGGTTCTGCAGGTAGCGACGATACGAATAGTGCATGCCTTCGGGGTGGTTGACCGACACGACAAAGGTCGGCGGGCACGCTTCGGCTTGCGTGATGTAGTACAGGCGAATCGGCCGCCCCATGTGCAGCGGCGGTGGGTGGCGTTCGACGATGCCTTCAAAGAAGCGGTTCAGCGCGCCGGTTGATACGCGCTGGCTGAAGGATCGGAAACAGCGCTCGACCACATCCAGAAGCTTGCGCACGCCGCGACCCGTCTGCGCCGAGCAGTGCGCGACCAAGGCCCAAGGCGCGACGAACTGCAGCTTGCGTTCCAGATCTTCTTGCAGCCGCTTGTGATCGTCCGCCGTCAGCAGATCGGTCTTGTTGAAGACAATGACCAGGGCCCGGCCCGCGTCCTGAATCAGCCCGGCGATGCGCGCATCCTGTTCGCCAATGCCGTCTTTGCCATCGATGACCAGCACCGCGACATCGGCTCGCAGCAGCGCCTTTTCGGCCATCGCCACCGCGACTTTTTCCATCGGCTCTGGAATGCGGGCGCGACGACGAATGCCGGCGGTGTCGATCAAAAGGAAGCGGCGGTCGCCATAGGTCAGCAGCGTGTCGACGGGATCGCGCGTGGTGCCGGGAATGTCGGACACGATCATGCGCTCATCGCCCAACAGAGAGTTGACCAGCGACGACTTGCCGGCATTGGGACGCCCGACAAATGCGATGCGGATCAGCGCATCGGCAGGCAGAACGCCACGAGCACCGCCATGGCTGCGCGCTGCGCCATCGGCATCGGCATCGGCATCGGCATCGGCGTCAGCCCACGACGCATCATCGGCATCGTCTGACCCGTCGGCATACGCGGCTGCATCGTCGCCCGCGTCATCATCATCATCATCGGCGAACGCGACGTCACCTTCTTCTGCGTCGTCTTCTGCGTCTTCTTCGCCACCCACCACATGCTGCTGCGATCGAGCGGTGGGCAGGTCGACATCCACGTGCTCAGCCGCTTCGTCATCTGTGCCCGCGTCGTCGTCAGCGTCCTCGGCCACCGGCGGCGGCAGCGCGGCGACGATGTCGTCCAGAAGTTCCGGCAGACCGCGACCGTGCGCGGCCGAAATGCCATAGACCTGCGGGGCGCCCAGGGCATAGACCTCGCTGACCAGGCTTTCGTGCCGGGCTCCGTCGACCTTGTTGGCGACAAACAGAATCGGTCGGCCCAGTGGACGCAGGCGCGACAGCACTTCGCGATCTTCGGCGACGATGCCGTGCTGCGCGTCGACCACGAACAAGACCAGGCTCGACTCAGAAATCGCCCGCAGGGCCTGCTTTTGAATCTCGCCCGACAGCGGCGAGGTCGGCTTGCTTTCAAGCCCGCCGGTGTCGACGACGCGAAAGCTGCGACCGGCGTAGTCGCTTTCGCCATAGCGACGATCGCGGGTGACGCCTGGCTTGTCTTCGACGATGGCGTTGTGACCGCCGACCAAGCGATTGAACAGCGTCGACTTGCCAACATTGGGGCGCCCCACAATCGCGACCAAAGGCAGCGGCGATCGCGGATCTTCGGCCCGACGCAGCAGCTGTTCACGGCGGGCGGCACGCGGACTTTTGCCCATGGCTAGACCCTCCCCGCGGTCTGCTGCGTGTAACCCATCTCGCGCAGACCCAGCCGGCTGTGCGACCAGTCTTCGTCGACGCGAACAAATAGCTCCAAGTGAACCGCACAGCCCAGGATCTCGGCCATCTGCAGACGAGCGGCGGTGCCGATCTCGCGAATGCGGCTGCCGCCTTCACCGATGACGATGCGCTTCTGGTTCAGCTTTTCGACGTGGATGGTGGCGGACACGACGGCCACGCCGCGCTCGCCAACCCGCGGACCCCGCGTGGTGGTGCGTTCTTCCCAGCTGTCGATGGTGATCGCCGTCGCGTACGGCAGCTCTTTGTGCGTCTGCAGGTACAGCTGTTCGCGAATGCGCTCGGCGCACAGCAGGCGTTCGGGCGCATCGGTCAGCATGTCGTCGGGGAACAGCGGCGGTCCCTTGGGCAGCACCTGGCACAGCTCAAGCAGCAGACGATCGATGCCGCTGCCCTTCATCGCCGAGATCGGCACGATGGACGTGATCCCCGGTAGCGCGTTCCACGCTTCGATGATCGGCAGGATCGCGGTCTTGTCCTTGCAACGATCGACCTTGTTGATGGCCAGGATCAGCGGCTTTTTCAAGGCACTTAGCTGCTCAATGATGAAGCGATCCGTCGAGTCGATCGGCGTACGCGGAGCCGGCTTGGCGTCGGCGGCTTCATCATCGCCATCCTTGGCCGGCGGCACGATCTTGCTTGCATCGATGACCAGCAGCAGCGCATCGACATCGCTGGCTGCGGCCCGGGCCTCTTCGATCATGTAGCGATTCAGCAAGGTCTGACGGTGCACGCTGGGACGGTGCAAGCCGGGCGTATCGACCAGGGCAAGCTGGGCCCCCGGCACGTGCTTGACGCCCAGCAGGCGCACGCGCGTGGTCTGCGGCTTGTCGCTGACGATGGCCAGCTTTTCGCCAAGGACTCGATTCAGTAGCGTCGATTTTCCGACGTTGGGCTGCCCCATGATGGCGACAAAGCCAGCGCGAAAGTCGGGACCCAAAGTAGCTTCTGCCCCCTTGGGCAGCGACACGATGGGCAGCGGAGGGCTGGGCTTGGCCTGCGACGGTGGCGAAGTCGGACGCTCGCTTTGTGGGGACGTGTTCGATGCAGGACGCGATCGCGACGCATCACGTCCCGGGCCTCGCGACGCATCACGTCCCGGGCCTCGCGACGCATCACGTCCCGGGCCTCGCGACGCATC
>JAYRFD010000953.1:0-2191 GCA_041908565.1 Polyangia bacterium
CCTCTTCGGACGGTGACCCCATGCGGACCCCAACGGCTGTTGCCTCGCTTGCGTCGCTTCTTCGCTCGACCATCCCGTCGGCCCTTGCCCTGATTGGTGCGGTGACGATCGGTGCGACCACGCTGTCAGGCTGTGGCGAGCCCCTGCCGACCGAGTCGCTGGATGAACCCCTGGCGCTTTCACAGGCCCCGCTGGCCTTGACCAAGAACAGCAGCGGCGACTGGGAATGGGCCGATCGCCGCGTCACCAGCCCGAACTTGCAGGCGGTCTGGGGCAACAGCACCACCGATGTCTGGGCCGCCGGCACCGGCGCCGGCACCCTGCACTGGAACGGCACCACCTGGCGACGCATCGCCAACCCCGCCATGGGCCAGACCATCTGGGGCCTGTGGGGCACGGGTCCCAACAATGTCTACGCCGTCGGAGACGACGGTCTGTGCATGCGCTGGAACGGCACCAGCTGGCGGCGGATCGAATTGCCGATCCCAAGCGGCGTGGCCCTAAACGACATCTGGGGCAGCGGGCCCAACGACATCTGGATTGTCGGAGATGAAGGGCTGGTCGTGCGCTGGAACGGGACCGTCTGGAACACGGTGCGAACGACGGGCGACAACTCGCTGTTTGCGGTCTGGGGATCGGGATCAAACAGCGTCTGGATGGTCGGCGAGCTGGGCTACATGCTGAAGTGGGACGGCACGGCCCTTTCCGAAACGTCCAGCGGCGGCACGACGCTGTACACCCGACTGCGCGGCTTCAGTTCGAACAAGGCTTGGCTGATCTCAGACGATGGCCTTGTCAGTACCTGGGACGGCACAAAGTGGGGCGCGGCTGGTTCTGGCTTCTGCAACGGCAACGGCTGCTCCAACCTCTTTGTGAACAACGACACCAGCATCTGGTTTGTCTCCAGCAGTCGCGTCTATCGCTGGAACGGCACCATGCCGATCTACTTCCCAAATGGTGGCGGCAATGCCATCTGGACACAGGGCACCACCGATGGGTGGTCGGTCGGTGGCAGCGCTTCTCTGAAGCGCTTGGTGGGCATGGAATTCAGCACCCGTTGGTAAAAAGCCCCATGTCGCAGCCGCCCCGCGCCCAGTCCTCGCAGACCGCTGCTCCGTCGGCAAATCGCCTGGACCAGCGCATGGTCGAGCTGGGTCTATCGCCCAGCCGAGAGCGCGCGCAGGCCCTGATCATGGCCGGCCAAGTCGAAGTCAACGGTCAGGTGTGCAGCAAAGCCGGTCAGCGCGTCGATGCAAACGCCGACATCCGCCTGCGTGGCGAAGTGCTGCCCTATGTGTCACGCGGCGGCCTGAAGCTGCGTCACGCCCTGGACTTCTTCGGCTTGGCGAATGAAGTCCAAGGCGCCCTGGCCCTGGATGTTGGTGCGTCGACCGGCGGCTTCACCGACTGCCTGCTGCAAGCCGGTGCGGCCCGCGTGTGTGCGATCGATGTCGGCTATGGCCAGCTTGCTTGGTCGCTGCGCAGTGACCCGCGCGTCGTCGCCATTGACCGCGTCAACGCACGCTATCTGGATGTGGCGGCCCTGCCCTTTCGACCCACGCTGGCCGTCTGCGATGTGTCGTTTATTTCCCAGACCCTGATCCTGCCACGCTTGGTCGAAGCGGTCGGCGACGGCGGTCGGCTGATCATCACCTTGGTCAAGCCGCAGTTTGAAGTCGGCAAGGGCCAGGTTGGCAAGGGCGGCGTGGTCCGCGATCCCGCCTTGCATCAGCAGTGCATCGAACGCTGCCTGGCGACGGCGCGCGAGCTTGGCTGCAGCGCCATCGGTGTCACCACATCGCCGATTCATGGGCCGGCCGGCAACACCGAATTCTTGCTGGCCCTGCGCAGCGATTCGCATGACAGCCAGCGCGTCGACTCAAGCGCCGCACCGACGCCCGCGCAAGAAGCTTGATTTGCCGAGAGAGATCCTATTTAAAGTTGAACGCACAGTTCACTGAACCTGACAGGGAAGGGTCGCAAGCCATCGTGAAGCGGGCAGGCTCCCTTCTGCATCGAATCTATCCAGCGCACGGCGTCGACGGTCGTTGGCCGAAAACGCCGGTATACGACGGAACCAAAGAACCAGCAGCCAACGCAACTTCACCTTCAACTTCAACTTGGGCCACGAAACACCGCCCACGCAAAAAGGAGATCGCACATGGCTAGACAGCTCGCGGGAAGCAAGACG
>JAYRFD010000954.1:0-8266 GCA_041908565.1 Polyangia bacterium
AAGGTCCACGGCATCGCGCAGAACTTGATCCCCGAGCTGGTCTTTAACGGTGCCCCCGGCGCGATCGACGGCCTGCCGGTCGTCACGCATGAGGGCTTCGTCCTCGGCGGCAACGGGCGATCGATGGCGCTTCAGCTTCACTATGCGAACGGCGGGCTTGCCGCTGCCGACTACCTGCGAGACCACGCGGCGCAGTTTGGATTTTCCCGCGCGCAGATCGAGAGCGTGCAGACGCCCGTCGTCGTGCGCACGATCGAAACGTCGCACCCACCCAACCGCGCCGAGCTGCGCGAGCTGGTGCGCCTGCTGAACATTCCACTTACGCAGACGCTTGACCTGCGGTCTGAGACCGTCGCCGAAGCGCAGCGGCTCTCGGGCGATGCACTCGATGTGCTGGCCGTGGCGCTGGCCTCGCCGGATGCCACGCTGCGCGACTATCTATCAAGCCGCGACAGCCGCACCTTTGCCGGCGCCCTGCGTCGGGCCGGTATCCTCACCGACAACAACGCCAAGCGGCTTTTGACCGCGGACGGTTTTTCCGAGGACGGAAAGATCTTTGTCGAGCGGCTGCTTACCGCGGCGCTCATCCCCGACGCGGTGCTGCTCGATGCCGCCGGGGGGCAACTTCTCGGCACGCTCGCGCGCTCGGCGCCGTGGCTGCTGTCAGCGGCAACGGCCGGCGAGGGCTGGGATCTGCGCCCAGCGCTGCGGGCCGCCGTGGCCGACTATGTCGAGCTGCGCGCCGCCGGAATGCCGTCGGTCTCGGCCTACCTGCGCCAGAGCCGCATCGACGGCCCGCCGCACGTCGAAGGCATCCCGCGAGCCGTCGAGCTTTTGGAACTTCTGCACGAGGTCAGCGGCAAGCCGCTGGCTTTTGCCCGTTTTGCCCGTCGCTACGCCGAGATCGCGCAAGCGCATCCGACGGCGCAGGGGGGCCTCTTTGCCGCCGAGAAACGAACCCCAGAGCAAGCGCTCCGCGAAGCGCGAGCCGCTGTCTAGCGAGGAGAGCCGATGCCACGCAACACCAAAGCCCCAGAACGTCGAGCCCGATACAAGCAGACGCAGCCGGTAAACCCCAATGCCGGAAAAGCGCTGGCTATCGCCGAAAAACAGACTGCCGCAGAGATGAAGCAGATTGCGAGCAAGCTGGCATCGGCAGAAAAGAAGACGAACGAGCTGGGCGAGAAGCTACAGCAAAGCGTATCGGTCAGTGATCGCGTGCAGCTGGACTTAATCTCGATGACGCTCGGTCAGAGCTTTAACGAGACGCTGAATTTCTTTATTCGCTGGGCGGCGGAAGCCTCACAGCAAGAAAAGGGCGATGCGGGGTTTATCTATCGCAATGTCGACTTGCTGCAGACCTTGCCCGGTGCGCTGGGCATGGCGACGTATCTGATCAACACGCTGATGCTGCACTCCACCGAGGCGGAGTGGCGACGGGAAAAAAAGATCTACATGCCGCCGGGGTGGCGCCTGGGCCTAAACGAGTCGGCCAAGGTGCTGTCGACGCTGGGCCTTAGCAACGTGTTCCGCGCGCTGCGCTATCGCTGGGCCGAGTCCGTCGACGAGAAGCGCGAAGCGGCGGACGTCCTTTCGACCCAGCGCGAGACGCTGGAGAAGGCGCAGGCCGAGATCAAGGCGCTCAACGACCGGATCAAACAGCTGCAAAGCGGGGGCAAGTGATGTCGCTGGAAGAAGACCTCGCGCTGGTCATGGCGATGGGCCGCAAGCGCTTGTCCGCCGAGGTGCAGGGGCTATTGCCGGCGGGGGTGGTGTGGCCGCTTTCGGTGCTGCTGGTCGCCTGGAGTGCGCGCAAGGACGAGCGCCAAAAGAAGCCGCTTCCCGTCGATATCGCCGCGGTCTATGGCGCCTTCGACTACCTACAGGATGCCCTCCTGCGCTTGCTTCGCGCCGTCGCGGCGCCGTCGAGCCTGCCGAACGAGGCCCGCCTCGCCGGGCTGGGGGCGCAGTTTGCGGTGCTCGTCGGCAACCTGGGGCCGGTGACGGTCCGGCAGATGACGAGCAATGCGCAGTTTCAGCGCGTCGCCGACGATGTCAACCGCCGCTATCCCATCCCGCCGTCGGTGCTCGCCGCCTTCGAGGGGACCGCGCTGCATGTCGGCCCCAAGCGCAACCGCATTCGCGACTATGACGGATTTGATGCACCGCAGCGTAATTTAGAAAACAGCCCGACCTATGTACGTTCTCAGCTGGACCGGGATGATTTAAGCGCAGAAATGCGGATGTATTACGAACAGCGGATGCAGTTTTTGGGTGTGCCGATGTATCGCAGCGAAGACGAAGCGCGGATCGTTTGGTCTTCTATGGCCGATCTGCCGATGAGTGACGAAGTCCGCGCGTACTTCGCCGCCAACCTAAACGACCTAAACGGAACATCCGAAACCGAGGTGTAAGCATGCCCTCGCCGCTGGCCACGCGATATCGACAGATCTTAGCCGGCCCGCAGACCGCGGACGAGCTGCGGGCGCAGGCGGTCAACGCGCTGTTGTGGTCGATGCGATCGAGCGAGACCCGGCTGCGCGACGAGCGGGAGAACCTTGCGCACTGGTTCTCGCTGGGCCAGCGCAGCCCCGATACCGCGGGCCAGCGTCGCAACTTCGCGATGGTGCTGGCCGTGCTGGCGACGGTGTCCCCGCAGACGTTCGAGCGAGCCCAGCGCGAGACGCTGTCGCCGAGCCTGGATCTGAATCAGGCGCTTTTTTATCGCGGCTTTGATCCGGCCTCGCCGCTGTCGACGGGGCTGCGGACGCTGGGGGCGGTGGCGCTGCGTCTTTCGGTCGCGATGGCACGCAGCCTGTCGCGGCTCGACGAGGCGACGTGGCAGGCGGCACAGCGGCTGTTTACCGTCGATTCGATCAAGGCGCTGGCCGTCGTCTTCGCCGGCTGGGTGCTGGCGACCGTCGTCGGGGGGCCGCTGGGGATGGCGGTCAACGCGATCCTGGTTGTCTATGGCGTCGTCGGTCTGTGGGAGGAAGTGAAGCGCTTCGGCGATGCGCTGCGCGACTTCTGGCAGACCGCCTACGACGCCAAGAACGACGCCGACCTGGACGCGGCCGCCGGGCACTTCGCGCGGGCGCTGGCCGGCGGGCTGGTGACGACGCTGGAGGTCTGGATCACGCATCGTGCCTTCCGCGCCGTCGAGACGACGATCGCGCGGCGCGTGCCGACGCCCGAGCGCCTGCGGGTCGAGTACGAGCGCGCCCTGCGCGAGCGCGAAACCCGAAAGCGCGCAGCCGTCGAGCGCATCGCCGAGACGGTGGCAAGCGGCGCCCGCGGCGAGGGGATGCGGCGGGCGAGCGACGAGCTGCCGGGGGCGGCCGCGGTGGGGCTGGGGGTGGTCGCCGCCGTCGGCACGGTTGCGCTGATGGGCTGGGCCCTTTCCGACCGCGCGAGCGCGCCGTGAGGGAAAAGACTCACGACGAGGCGGGCCTGCTGTGGCTCGGTGCGCTGGGGGGCGTTGGGCTTGCGCTTGGCGCGGCTGCACTGGCTGCGCGTGGCTCCGCTGCTCGACGAGAGGCGGCCGACCGACCAGCCCGCGAGGAGGACGACATGGCCAAGAAGTCCAACATCCTCGGCCCGGTGTGGCCGATTGCCTTGAACCGGCTGCGCAGGGTCGGCGAATCGGTGCTGGCTCGACGAGCGGGCAGCGGGCGGCCGCACAAGGGCGTCGATCTGTTTGCCGATGCCGATACGCCGGTGGTGTCTGCCGTCTATGGCACTGTTTTGCGGGTCATCGACGGGCGAACCGCCGACCGCGTCAAGCAAGAGAGCCTGTGGCGGGCGGGCCTGTTTATCGACGTGCGCGCGCTCAACGGCTGGATCTATCGCTATCTGCACCTGGGTTCCTCGACGGTGACAGAGGGGCAGCCGGTGCGCGCAGGGGTCGATGTGCTGGGCACGGTCAGCCCCGCGGGGCAGAGCGGCGTGGAGCACTCGGATCCCCACATCCATTTTGAAATCCGTCAGGGGTGGGACAAAGCCAAGCGGGACTACGGCGAGCCGCTGGACCCGCTGAAGGTCCTGCCCCCACGGCGAAAGGTGGCGTGACATGGCCGACGACGAAGCAGAAGAGATCGCAGCCAAGGTTCTGGACATCATCGGGGGCATCGGCGGCGCCGTGGTTGGCGTGATAGGCGGAGGCAGCGACGGCGCCAAGGGCGTGCAAACCGGAACCACCGGAATCAAGGACATCGTCGCGATAGCGACGGGCAGCGCAAAACGGAAGCGGGCGGAGTCAGACGCCAAGAGCCGGGCCGCGAGCGACGAAGAGCGCAAGCTCGAAGAGCGCCGCCTGGCCCTTGAAGAACGCAAGCTTGCGCTGCAAGAGCAGGAAGCGCGTCTCGCGCGGGAGAAAGACAAGATCCGCGACTTCGACGCGCCGATGTACCCCGCGGCGAAGCATCGGGCCGCCGCCGTTCCGTCGACGCAGTGGCGCCCGTCGACGCTGGATGACGGCGACCGCATCGTCGAGATCTACAACCTGCCGGAAAAGATGGCCCCGCTCGTCAACGATGCGCGGGAGTCGCTGGTGCTCCGTCGGGGGGATTCCCGCGATGTCGTGCTCGTCGATCGAGGACCACACGCCGGAGCCGTGGCAGCACCGACAAAGACCAAGCCGACCGAGCCGAGCAAGCCGGCTGACCCGCGCATCGAGCCCGAGCGTCCCGCGCTGGTCGCGCGTCGGCCCGTGAATGTTGAACTGGCGGGCGACCTGCACAACGTCGACGCCGAACCGCATGCAGGGAGGAAAACATGAGCTGGTGGACCGAGAACAACGACACGATCATCAAGGCTCTCCGAGGGCGAGAGGGCTATATGGGGGAGGAGGAGCTGGCGGTCCTCCCCGGCGCCTTCTGGGGGCCCGACGCGGGAGCCGTCAAAAAGGCGTTCCCCCACCTAATAACCGGCCTATTGACAGATAAGCCCTGGGCGCCTGGAGCGGACACCACGGTTGGGATCTCCGTTAACAACACGTATTGGGTAATCGATCCCACGTCCATCCATCGAGGCGTGTGGGTACTCAACGCGACATCCGCAGAAGCGGCCAGGGCTGCCGCGGCGGCCTCGGCACCTACAACGTATGGTTATTTCATCCGCACATCAGACCAGATCCCGCCGATTGCTGAATTAAAGAAGGCTGGCTTGGGATTCGCAAAAGGCTTTACAGAAGCCTATTATCAATTCTACCCAGATCAAGATCCGCGGCCCAAGGCGTCGCCGAAGATTGAAGTGCTCGAACAAGCGCCGGTTCGCGTGAAGACGTTTGAGGTCGTGGGCATGATCGGCGGCAGCCCTGTTCCTCTCACGGACGTGATCCGGTACGTGGGCGGCAGCGACTATGAGCTTGCGCCGGGCGCGTCGATTAGCGTGACCGACAACGAGCGGGAAGGCTTTAACCTGGCCGGCAGTCCGGGGAAGTGGCCCCTGGTCGCTGGCAACCAAAGCCCTGCGCAGTTCGGCTTGGACCGGGACAAGGGGGTCTTGTTCTGGAACGGCAACACCGGCCGGGCCGAGGTTCTGAGAGCCAAAGTGTTGATGGATTGGTATGGCCCAGGCTGGCGCCGCGAGATCTACGGGGCGCAGTAAATCGCAAATCAACGGGCGCCCGGCGCCCATTTAGAAACGCATGACGGAAGGGGGAACGTATGGCACTTCGACAGACAAACATGGGCGGCGGTGGTGCCGCTATGGGGGATAACCCATTCGGTGGGGGCGGGGGAGCCAGCAGCGGCACCCAGAGCACGGCGCTAACGCTCGGTAATCAGACGCAGGCCATGGGCCGGGTTGTGGACCTGCCGAACGGGACGCAGATCCGCGTCACGTCCGACGCAGATTTTCAATTGCTGCAGGCGTGGTGGCAGCAGCTGCAGCAGCAACAGCGCAGCAGCAACCTGACGCTGGGCGGCATCGTCGGCAACAGCAGCATGGCCAGCACCGGCGGCACGACGCGCGCGCTAGAGATGGCCGCGGACGGCGCCCAAGCGCTGTCCGGCTTTCTGGCCGGGCGGGACCTGAGCGCCAAGATCCGCGACTACGACGACGCGCAGGAAGAGATCGACCGCTTGCGCGACGAGCTGAGCCGCACCGCCACCATCACCGGCGCCCAGCTTGCGCGCTTCATCCAGCTGCAGCAGGAGCTGAACGACACGCAGGTGGCGGTCCTTGAGACGCAGATCAGCGCCGTCGACATTCAGGCGGGCGCGGGACTGGCACGCATCGTCGGGAAGTTCATGGACGGCAGCGGTTCCGGCATGGGCGGCGGCGGCGGTGCAGGGACCGCGATTGCGCTGGGGGCTGCCGGTGTGGGCGGAGCGCTGATTCTGAGCCGCGACTCTCGCGACCGTCGACGCCGACGCTAGGCACCGTGATTCCTTTTTTGGACCTTGGAGCGAATCGAAATGCACAACCAAAAAGACCAAGAACTATTGGGCCTCCTCGGCGGCGGCTTGAGCGCTGCCGCCGTTCACTACAGCCGGGGACAGGACAACCTGGACCGCCGCATTGACCGGGTCGACGACCGCTCGCGCGATGCGCTGAGCCAGATCAACCGCTGGATGGGAAGCGGCACGGTGGGCCGCCTGCTGTTCGCCGCCGTGCAGGATGTGATCTCCGGCATCGCGATGTCGTCCCCCGCGCCGCAGACGCCGACAGTGGTCCCCTCGACGAGCGTTGTCAGCCGGCCCGACATTTCCGGCTTGGGCAATGCGACCGGAACGCAGTGGCCGCCGGTCGTTGGCACCTATGACGAAACCAACCGCAATCTAACCGTCGGAGAGCTGACCAAGTTTGCGCTTGCACTCACGTATGAAGAAGTCCGCGCGGCGATCATGGCGCTGGTGCTGGCCAGCCCACCCAGCCTCGCGGCCAAGGCGCAGATCTTCAACGCCGTTAACGCCTTGATCAGCTCTGTGGCCGGTCGTTCCGCCACCTGGGAACAGTACAAGGCGGCGTGGGATGCCCTCTTTGACAGCGTCGGGCAGCTCAGCAACCCCCACCGCAACCCGGCGCGCGTGCCGGCGGTGTCGTCCTTCGGGAATCAGGTGGCGAGCGTCGCCCTGCTCACCGGCTCGACGGATGAAGTCAGCCGCTTCCGCGTCACGGCGGCGGTGGGTCCTGGCGTCGCGACGGGAACCAACCTGTTTACGGTGGCCTATGCTTTGGAGTACCGCGCCGACCTCGGCGGGGGCAGCCAGCCAATCGCGCCGATCGTCCTCGTCGAGCGAATGGCTGCGCACGAGGTGCTGCCCGTCTCGGTCACGTCGACGGGATACAGCGTCGTGCTGACGAGCGGGTCGATCCCCAGCGGGAGCTCTCTCGACTTCAAAGTGCTGACTTCTCCCGGTGTTGCACCCGGTTAATGTCGATATGGATGCGCTCGCCTATGCCGATAGGATGCGACATTGGGCGAGCGCGGGAGGGCTTCGCTATGACCTATCGCGAACGAATGGCCAAGATGACCACGCTTCCGTGGTGTCTGTTAAGTGGTGACTTCTGCGACGAGCTAGACGCCAAGATCAACCTGATCACGGCGCGGGTCACGGCGGCGGAGGAGTGGATCAAGCTCCTGGAGCGCAAGATCCAAGATCTGGACGCACGGATCACCGCCTGCTGCGACGATTCGTTTAAGGCCGACGTGCGGGCCGAGCTGGCCGCGCTGCGCGCCGATCTCGTGCGTCTGCGCCCGAGCTAATCCCCCACACCCAGGATCCCCCCAGGACTCCCAAGGACTCCCAAGGACTCCCAAGGACTCAACGATGCGAACCCTCGGCTTGATTGCGCTGCTTCTGTCCGCCTGTTTTTCTCGCCCCGCCGACGGAGTGATCCCGATCCGCTGCGATGTCGACAACCCCTGCCCCGAGGGCTCGACGTGTAACGGGGGCCTGTGCAGTGGGACGGGGCCCGCCGCGGATCTGGGCGTTTCGAGCTGGGGGTGCGCATCGGGTCCAGGGACGGGCCAGCTGCTGACCAGCCCGCCGCAGAGCCCGGTGTATGCCTGCCCGGGGACGTTTGGCCAAGGCCAGGCGCGCGCGCTGTGCTCGACGGGCTGGCAGGTCTGCGCGCAGCGAGACCCGATCCCGGCGCTGACCTGCACCGGCCTCAAGCCGGGCTTTCTGCTCGCCGATGTTCCGGCCGCATTTGGGACGACGCTGCGCTGTCAGCTCACCAGCCTCGACGAGCGCCTCTTTATGGGCTGCGGCGATTGCACAACAGAGCCTTGCTATCTGCGAGTCGAGAGCTGTAGCGG
>JAYRFD010000955.1:0-4533 GCA_041908565.1 Polyangia bacterium
AAGGGGGGGCGGCCTTCCAGCCAGCGGATGAAGTCGCGCACACTTTCGTGTCGCTGGTCCTTGGACTTGGACAGCGCGATGTGTACCGCTTCTGCTACGTGGGCGGGCAGGCTGGGCTGCAGCTGATCCAAGCGCTGCGGAGCGCGCTCGCGGATCAACGCGCAGGTCATCAGCGGATCTTCGTTTTCGATCGGAAAGTGTCCTGAAAGCAGACGGAACGTCATCGCTGCGAGCGCGTACTGATCGGACTTGGCGTCGATGGCGCCGCGGTCCGCGTGGGTTCCCTCGGGCGGCAGGTACACCGGGACACCGATGAACAGCGACTTGACGTTCAAAAGACCGCTGGGCTGGCTGGCGTTCAGGTTGCGGGCCAGCTCAAAGTCCATCAGCTTGACCACGGTCTCTTTGCCGGTCGCCGGTCGATGTAGGAACACGCTGGCCGCCTTGATTCCACCGTGCACGACTCCAAGGTCGTGGACGTACTGCAACGCGGCTGCCAACGGGCGGATGATCTCAAGGGTCCGCTGCAAGCTCAGCCGACCTTCTTTGTTCAGTAGCTGCTGCAGCGTCTGTCCTTGCAGGCCTTCCAGGACCGCGTAGGGGTTGCCTGACTCGTCGCAGTTCACCTCGGTAATCTGCGCGATGTTGGGATGGCAGAGTATCGGCATCACCTGCGCTTCACGCAGGAAGCGGCTGCGCACATCCAGCTTGGGATCGGCTTGCCGGCGCGGCATCTTGACCGTGCACAAGCTGCGGCTGCGCAGATCTTCGGCCACATATAGATCGCAGAGCTGATGGCTGCGATCGATCAAGCTGCGCAGGCGCAGCCGTCCATTTAAGACATCGCCGCTGCGATCATTCGCTGCCGTTCCAGCTGGGCTGGTCGCTACATCCCGTTGCACGGAAAGACCTGAGTCGGCAGCCTTTGATTCGCAGTCGTACCGCAGTGCGTCCATGGTGCTCTCCTCTGTCATGTGTGCAGGCGTTGTCAGGGCTGGTCGGCGTTCGCCATCACCGCGAAAGTCACGGTCGTTTTCGCCGTCCTATTTCGCTTTGCGAACTCTCTGCCGAAAAGTGACAGGAAAAAGTGCAGGGACCGTGCGGGCGCCGTCCGCAACCCTGCATTCCTTGCATGCACCCCGGTTGCGAACAAAGGGTCGCTGAATCGCTCGCACAA
Source organism: Polyangia bacterium (assembly GCA_041908565.1). Lineage (GTDB taxonomy): Bacteria > Myxococcota_A > Polyangia > Palsa-1104 > JAEUJZ01 > JAEUJZ01. Next base: position 1,178 of record JAYRFD010000955.1, read on the forward strand.
CTGCAGGTGGCCCACAGATAGGTTCCGGCGAGTCGCCCGCTGAGTCCTTGCCCTACAGGCCAGGCGACAGCCCCCGATCCTCTCCCACCTTGTCGTCGTTTCCGATCATCAAACCGCCTGGTCCCAAAGTTGCTTTGATACACAGCGGGGGATCGTGACGCGCGAACACGGCCGTCGGCGCACAGAGTCACTACCGAGCGGCTGCAGAAAGGCACACGGGACCTTTGCGCCACGAGCCCCGTGTCTTCGATTGTGCGATTCCGGTAGCAATCATGTCGCATGTTACGACTAACGCAGGGGGCAGTTCGATGTGGCAACGACACGACGGCGGATCAGAAGAGAACCATTCGTTTGCTGACGCACCAGGCGATGTCGCCACGTACACAGGTGGAGCGAACAAGTTCACAGTCCTGGTCATTGGCCCCAGCTCGTTTGTCACCTATTGGTTTGCAACGTCGTGCATCCAGCTTGGGCGGGCGATTGAAAACGATGTGGTGTTGCCGGAACGATCGGTGTCGCGCGCGCACTGCCGCATCTACGTGCATGGAAACGACTTTGTGGTTGAGGAACTCGGCAGCACCAATGGCTCTTTCGTGAACCGTCGGTCGCTTGTGGGACGCATGGCGCTGTTGGCCAGTGATGAGCTGTCCATTGGCCCCTACTCGATCTCGGTGCGTCTGGGCTGGCTGAATCGCAGCCTGATGTTCGGCCTGCCTGGTGCGCCGACGCCGTCTCCCAAGCGGCCACCGGCTTGCCCAATTGGCGAAGAATATGGGGCCGCGGTCGTGGTGCGCGCGGACGGTATGGGGGGAAGGGCCGTCGCGCTGCTGGGTCGACACGCTGTTGTTTCGGGACGCGATCCGGCGGCCATCACCGATCCCGGTCTGGCTGCGTGGGGCGCGGATCAGCTGCCCAACCCGACCGCTGCGTCCTTGCGTCGGCTGATCGATCAGGTGCTCTTGGGCAGCTCGGACATCGACGCCTTCATCTGTGATCACTTCCGAGCGCTGTTTCGACAGCTGCCAGCCAACGCCGATCGCGTGACCAAAGTGACGCTGCTGCTGAACCATGCTCCCACTGGGCCGATCTTGCTACGGCTCCGCGAGCACGCCCCGCAGCTGGTCGAGCAAGCCGAATATCTGTTGGTATACGAGCCGCGCTGAGCCCGCTTGCCCACGTGCAAAGCAGAGCCTGTCGATTTTGTGGTCACGTCCTGCCTTCCTCCCGCGCAGTCCCAAGCAAGAGCACGTTGCGGACGATGGTCGCCCGAACGCTGCCTCACTTGATCGTCGCATACGTCGGGAGGAACAAGGACATGGCCACTCTGCACGCAGCCAACCAGTCGTTTGATGCAACACACTCGCTGGCCGGGGGCCCGGCTTCGCTGCCGCTGGCGTCGATGAGCCTGCAGACCGACCGCAGCGATGAAGTGATCTTGGGGCGGTATCGCTTGCTGCGCATGCTGTGGCGAAGCAATACGATGTTCGACTTCTATGCTGCCGAAGACCGCCTGCGTGGCACGCGCTGCACCATCAAGGTACCGCGGCAGGGCTGCGATGCGGAAGCGATTGCGGATCGCTGCTTTGCCCGCGAAGTCGAGCTGGCCGAGCGCCTTGTGCACCCCAATATCGCGACGGTGTATGGAGGCGGGCAAGACATCCACGCGGTTCCCTTCCTGGTGATGGAGCCGCTCTGCGGTCGCACCCTGCATCACCTGCTGTCAGCAGAAGGTGCACTAAGCCTGGATCGAGCCCTGCCGATTTTGCTGGCGTTGGCAGACGCCCTGCAACATTCGCATGATCGCGGCATCGCACATGGTGGCCTGAAGCTAGGCAGCATCTTTTTGCATGAAGAGCTGGACACCGCGGCGCTGTGCAGGCAGCCGCCCGCCGTCAAGCTGCTGGATTTGGGCTTTGCGCGGGACCTGTGGGCGCGCCCAGGGGCCCACCTGGGCGACTGCCGTTCGTTGACGCAGCGCGGCGTTCCCGCGTACATGCCCCCCGAAGCGCTGAAATCCAACCAGCTGGTCTTTGACGCCAAGTCGGATCAGTGGATGCTGGCCGTGATCGCGTACCGCATGCTGACCGGGCAGCTTCCGTTCTTCCATGCAGACCCGCTGATCACGTGCCAGCTGGTGCGAGAGAACGACCCACCAAGGCTCGAGACTCTGGTGCCAGCGCTCGACGGCGCAGTCGCAGATGCCATCCACAAGGCCTTGTCGAAGGACGGGGCCCAGCGGCACGCCAGCGTGACGGAATTTGTTGCTGCACTCCGCGCTGCTGCAGCGCCAGCGCAGGTGGATCAGGCCGTGCCAGAGACCACGCTTCACGGCTTCCGTCCCGACCTGATTGCGCTGTGTCGCCGCGATGTCGCGCTGCCCGATGAGATCCTCGATGCGGCGCCGATTGCGATGCAGGAGGAGATCATCACGGCCCGCTATGAACCGAGTGTTTTGGCCGAGCGAGTGCTTGCATCGACGCAAGCGGAGGATGAGCAGCCGGCACCTATGCCACCCATCGCTACCAGACAACTGCGTCCATGGTCGCGGCTGCTGCCATTCGGACTGGCGCTTGGCATGCTGCTGGGTGTCCTTCAGTCACGACCTGGGGCGCAGACACGGGCCGATGTCGTGGCGCCTGCGACCGCACCTGGCAGTCTCGCGCGCGAACGGCTGCTGATGACGCTGGCACCCGACGCGGGGCAGGTCCCGCCAGAGGGGGATGCAGCGCTGTGGCCGCTGTCGGCTGCCGACCCAGCGGGAGCAGCACACAAAGATCTGCGTGGCCAAGAAGCAGACTTCCTTCACCATGGCCAGGCACTGGCACAGATGGCGACGCCGGTGGGCCACGACTGGACGACGCTGGATCCTTCGGGGCAGGCGCAGCGTGTCGGTCGCGGCGTTGTCGGGTCTAGCCCTGGCACACTGCGCAGCAGTCATCGAGTCCCGCGATCCAGCCCCAAGCGAGTCATCGAGCCCTTGCTGGTGGATCCCTTCGCGATGCTGGAAGCCGAGCCCCCGCCCATCACGCAGGTCGAGATCGTGGACTAGCGCAGCCCACTGCGTGATCCAAGCTTGGCCCGGAGCTTGCTCAATGCTGACTCTGTCCCCATGAACGGAGGCTCCCATGTCCAAGCTGCACACCCCCAATCCTTCTGTCACTTCTTCTTCTGTCGCTCCTTCATTCCCTGCCATGGAATCCGAGAACCGGGCCCCAGGTGATGAGGCCGATCGAGGCGCACCCAAGCCAGGCAAAGACCCCCGCTCTGTGACCTTCACGGACGCCTCGCCGTCGGCCACAACAACATCGGCAGGAAGCACCGCAAGTACCCGCAGCCTGCGCAGTCTGTAGTACTGG
>JAYRFD010000956.1:0-2905 GCA_041908565.1 Polyangia bacterium
AGCACATCGTGCTGTCCTTCTCCAAGGGGCAGACATCGCAAGCGTCACCGACTCCATCTCCGTCGGCGTCGGGCTGCTTGCCACCGTCCATCGGGCGGATGGGATTGAACACCTTGGGACAGTTGTCGTCGCTGCCGCGCAGCCCATCGCCGTCGGGATCATCGGCGGTGATGCTGCCGTCGTACTGCGTCAGACGCAGCGGTGTGCAGGTTGGTTCGTCGGGGGGCGCGCCGCAGGAAAACAGGCGATACAGGGGCGGGGTGGTCGCGGCTTCGAGAGCGGTCAGCTTCTTCTTGGTCTCGCGCTCGGCGCACAGACGCTTGTCGACGCCACAGACATCCACCGCTTCGCACAGGTTGGCGGCTCCGGCGCCCAGCGCTTCCATGACGTTGCCATCGCCGTACATCGGCAGGCCCCCGCGCAGTACCAGCAGCACGTCTTCAACGCCTGCTCGCACGACGGCGGCGTGATCCCAGCGCGAAAGCGGTGCGCTGGCATAGACGCGCTGCCCGACGTAGATCGAGATGTCCGCGACCAGGCCCGGCACGATCTGGCCGATGACATCATTGGTCGATGTCGCGATGGCGGCGTTGATGGTGACCATGCGCCACAGCGCTTCGGCGCTGAAATAGTTGTCCAGGCGCAGGCGGTTCCATTCGTCGGCGCAGGAAAGCTCGCGCAGCAGGTTCAGCGAGCCGGTCAGCGTCCAGTCAGTCCCCAAGGCCAGCAGCGCACCCGCCCGATCGAACATGGGAAGCTGCGCCGTGTGGCCGTACAGCGCGACGTTGCTGCGCGGCGACCAGATCAGTGTGGACCGACGCTGCGCGACGTAGCAGGCATCGGTTGGGCCCAGCGCGATGCCGTGGATGATCGCTGTCTTGTCCTGCAGCAAGTTCTGCCCTTGCGTGTTCTGGCTGGTGCACAGAAATTCGTTGTGCGCCTCGGCGTTGACGCCTTCGCTGATGTGCGGCTCGTAGGCGTCGGTGTTGACCAGCGATTGAGCAGTCGTGATGTTGGGATAGCCGCAGCCGGACGTCAGGCGCTCGCCGCCGACGTCACCCAGGGGAAAGGTGTCGAAGTTGACGACGGTCTGGTTCAGGCCCTCTTGCCGCGTCGTCGTCGTGGCGTCCAGGTTGCGCAGCACGCCGATGGCGTCATCGGCGCTGACGATCGACGTGGTACCCGACATCAAGTGCCGTAGCTCGGAGTACTGCAGCGTCTCGGTCTTGGTGCTGCGCGAATAGGGGATGGCCGGGCGCGTGGCATCGCCCGAGACCCCCTGCCGCCACTCGTGCCGGTGGTCGTAGCGGTTGGTGGCGTGCGCGGCGGGCGCCAGCTTGTTGTAGCCCAGGTGATCGTGCGGGTTGATGAGGGCGGGCGAGATCACACCGTCGGTGCACAGCACCTGCGTGGCCTCGGCACCGCCGGATGTCTTGCTGTGGCAGTCGCAGTCGGCGCAGGCGATTTTTCCCTGGCCGTCGATCAGGACCTCGCCGCCGCGCAGCACGCGGTCGGGCTGAAGGACCGTGCCGCGCAGAAGGACGTACTTACTGCCGCTTCCGCTTGGCGTGACATCGCAGCGCTTGCCGCTGGTCACCTCGGGCAGCACGCCACACTCAATCGTGACCGTCTGGTGGCTGCCTTGCTGCGGCAGATCTTCATACGGCGGCTGCTCGCGGCACGAGCCCAGCAAGGCGAAGCCACCGACCAGCCCGACGAGCGCTGCCAGCGAAGGCAGTCCACGGGAAGGACGGACGGGCGATATGTTGATGAGATCCTTCGTCTGTCGCCGTGGCATGGGGGCGGGGCCTCCTTAGGTAGCACTTCCCTACCTGTTTCTTGGCAGCCTAACACAGCAATATGCGACGATGTCCGCCCATGCGGCGTCCCTTGTTTCCCACATCGCGAATGCGCGCGACCATGGCCTGTTGCCTGGTCAGCGTGGCCGTGGGCTGCGCCAAGCTGCCGGCGCAGAGCGCAAATCCAGCGGCTCCACCGCGGCCCCGCGGCGAGGATCTGCGCCTGCTGGCCCGGCTGGGCGGCCCGTCGGCACTGGCGGTGATTTCGCGAACGTGGGCGCAGACGATCGAAGCGCGCGCGCGGCTGCCGTATGACCAAGCCGCTCCACAGACGCAGGCCTGGCTGCGCTGCGCGGTGGATCCCGCGCCGGATCGCGTGCGGGCCAAAGGACCGCCCCCCGCTTCTGCGTCGCTGCTGCCACACGAAAGCGCCAGCCACCTGTACGGCGACCTGAAAAGCGCGCTGCATTCCCTGCGCATCACCGTGCCCGAACAGCAGGAGCTGATGCGCGAACTTCACCGCTGCATGCCGGTGCACGTCAGCCACTGATCGTCAGCTCGCTAGCTTGTCAGCAACAGGGCCGTCGCGTCGTGCCCCCGTGCGCGGGCGCTTCGGCACAGGTTGAAAAACTCGAAAGCAGCTCGCGGGTTCGTCGCCCAGCACGCAGCAGGTCTTTTGGCTAGCGTGAATGCTGATGTCGTCGGACTGCCCGCGCTGCGCTCTCGTTCATCGGCACTGGCTGCACCTGCCGACGCTGTGCGTGTTTCTTGGGGCGCTGTTTATCGCAAGCCAGGGGCGGGCTCAGGCTCCGGCTTCGGTGGCCAGCGATGGCACCGCAGCCACGCCATCCAGCAGCAAGCCACCGCAGGTGAGCATTGTCTCGTCCAGCGTGACCAAGGACGGCACCGTGGTGGTCGAAACCCAGGTCGAAGATCCATCGGGCGGCCTCAGCGGATCGGTCGAGCTTGTGGTCCTGATCAACGGCAAGCCGCTTTCCGCTGTGAACTCCAGAATGTTCTGCCGCCTCTTCTGTTCCACCAGGTCGAAGTCGTCCTTCGTCAGATTCGTGACGAAGCGTCCTTTTCTGTCAGAAACCGTAAACAAG
>JAYRFD010000957.1:0-3702 GCA_041908565.1 Polyangia bacterium
CGGGCGCAGAGCATTGGCCTGAGGTGGGGGGGGCCTCTGGCTTGGTTGCTCTGGCTGGCTGTCGGGTGTGGCCCCGATGGTCTGCAGGAAGATGGGGCCGGCGCTCCAAGCTCTGCAGCGGACTTCCAAGTCCTTGCCACGCAGCCCGCAGCCGGGCAGACCGACGTACCGCGCAACGCGCCCATCGTCGTGCGCTTCAGCGACCTGCCTGATCCCGCAGTCCTTTCGTATCCCTATGTCTCGATCGGTCCGCGCAGCGATCCCGTGCCGGTGACGCAGGAAGTCAGCTTGGTCGATCGCGAGGTTCGCTTCTGGCCGCGCGTGCCGCTTGTGCCGCGGACCGAGATCGTCGTGCAGCTCAGTCGCCGCGTGCACTCGCTGTCCGGTCGGCAGCTGGGGACGACCTATCGCCTGGTCTTTCGCACCGGCGATCGGGTGCTGCCCGCTTCGCCGCCGCCATCGCCACCGCAGCTGACCGATCTGGCCGGGCCCAGCGGACCGCTGTCTTTGTCTTGCGCTACGAATGGCTGTCATCGACGCGACTCGGCAGGCCACAGCGCAGCCGATCTGGACTTGACGCAGGAACCGCGCGCGCTGCGCGACCACTTGCTGTCCGGGCGACGCGGCGGGCTGGATGCCCTGCTTTGGGTCGAGGTCGGGCGCCCAGAGTCCAGCTACCTTCTGCGCAAGCTGCTGGCGGCGCAGCCTGGGACCTTTGTGCGCATCACCGGGTCGCCCATGCCTCTTTCACGATCCCCCCTTTCGGTCGACGCCCTGCGTACAATCGAAACCTGGATTCGCACGGGCGCGAACTAGTCGCCCTTTCCACCGCTTTTGGGAGCCAGAGATGAACTACCGACGCATGGGCAAGTCTGGGCTGCGGCTGTCTGAGATCTCCTATGGCGCTTGGGTCACGTTCGGCGATGCCAAAGCCGAAGAGACACAAGAGCAGTGCATGACCGCGGCGTACGAAGCCGGCGTGAACTTTTTCGACAACGCCGAAGCCTACGCCAGTGGCCAGGCCGAAGTGGTGATGGGCAGGATCCTGAAGAAGAAGGGCTGGCGGCGAGAGGGTCTGGTCCTGTCGACGAAGATCTACTGGGGCGGTCGCGGGCCCAACGACACCGGCCTTTCGCACAAGCACATCATCGAAGGCGTCAACAACGCGCTTCGTCGCCTGCAGGTCGACTACGTCGACTTGGTTTACTGCCACCGGCCCGATCCCAACACGCCGATCGAAGAGACGGTGCGCGCCCTCGACATCCTGATCAAGCAGGGCAAGGCCTTCTATTGGGGCACGTCAGAATGGAGCGCGGCCGACATCCTGCGCGCCGATGCGATCGCGCGGCAATATGGACTAACGCCGCCGTCGGTCGAGCAGCCGCAGTACAACCTTCTGCACCGTCGGCGCATGGAGGGCGAATACCTGCCCCTGTTCCGCGACCTGGGCTATGGCACGACGATCTGGAGCCCTCTGGCCTCGGGCGTTTTGACCGGCAAGTACAACGCGGGCGTGCCATCCGGATCGCGCTTGTCGGATCCCAACCTCGCCTGGCTGAAGGATGCCGCGCTATCGGACGAACGTCTGCAGCGCGTGCGCGAGCTTGAACCGATCGCGCAGGCGCTGGGCGGCACGCTGGCGCAGCTTTCGATCGCGTGGTGCCTGCACAACCCCAACGTCAGCAGCGTCATCACGGGCGCTTCCCGGCCCGAGCAGGTCGCTGAAAACCTCAAGGCGCTGGCGCTGGTGCCCAAGCTGACGCCCGAGATCACCGCCAAGATCGATGCGCTGTTTGCGCCCGGCAGCAACCTGGACGCTGGTTAGGCCGCGCGCATTGCTCCCGACGTCCGCGCAGCGCATGACCATCGCAGGCCGAGCGCTGCTGCATCGCATCCCGCGGATGCTTCTTCTGTGCTTGCTGTGTCTTGGCCCGCTTGGCTGCTATCGCTGGGCCAGCGCGCCCGAGGGCGTCACGCTGCGCCTGGTCGATCTGCCCGTCGATGGCCTGCTGCAGCGATACACTGCTTTGTTGCCCACGGCGCCAAGTCCGGGTGGGCGGCCCGCCGTGATCGTCCTGCACAGCGGCTTTGCCGGGGATGAACAGGCCAGCGCTGACGTGGCCCGCGATCTCGCCCGACGAGGCATGGCGGTGGTGCTGCCGGCCTATCGTGGTCAGCAGCGCAAAGCCGACGGCAAGCGCAGCGAAGGCAGCATTGAGTTCTGCCGAGGCGAAGTCAACGACGCGCAGGCCGCCTTTGACTGGCTGGCGCAACAGGACGGTGTCGATCGTCGGCGGATCGGTGCACTGGGCATGTCGCATGGCGGCTGCATCGCGCTGCGTCTAGGGCAGCGTGATGTCGGCCTGCGGGCGCTGGTCACCTTGTCGGCTCCCGTCGCGGCGAAGCCATTGATCGAACACCTGGAGTCCAACCGCTTCCAGATGTTTTTCTACAACGGGATCCTGGCCAATCAGCTGCGCGGCTACACCAAAAGCCCCGCGGCCGAACAGCAAGCCGCCCTGGTCGAGCGATCCCCGCTGCAGAGCGCCGCGAGCCTGCGCATGCCCATGCTGGTCATGCACGGCACCGAAGATCAGATGGTGCCGGTGGATCACGCGTGCCGGCTGCGCGCCGCTCTGCGGGAACAGGGGCGCCCGGTGCGCGACTTTCGGATCGACCGATCTGGACAGCTGACGTCTGCGTCCAGAATCCCGTGCTCACAGCCGGTGCTGGACACTCCCATCGACGCGCAAGCTGCGACTGTCCAAGTCGTCTTTCTGGATCGGCAGGATCACCTGTACGCCAGCGCCGTCAAGAAGGCCGCCCATCGCCTGGCCGTCGAGTTCCTATCGCGAGAGCTGGCGAGCCAAAGCGCGCCCCGCCAGAACAACTAGCGACGCCAGAGCGTGTTGGTCAGCCACAAGACGCCCAGCACGACGACTGTGACGCCCGACAGCAGCGCGGCGATCAGCCAGGCCGGCACCTGCACCGGCTGACCGTGGCGACGGACCTTGAAGCCTCGCTCGGTCGGGGCCAGGGCCTGGGCCCGCTTGCGCGAAAGCGTCTGATAACGCGCCAGCAGATCCTGACCGTCCAAGCCGACCAGTCGCGCATAGGTTCGCAGATAGCCGGACACAAAGACCGGCGCTGGCAGGATGTCCAGCTGTGCATCTTCCAGCGCGCGAATCCAGCGAGGCGAGATGCGCGTGCGATCCGCGACGTCGTTCAAGGTCAGGCCGTGACGTTCGCGGGCCCGCCGCAGCAGGGTTCCGAAGTGAACTTCTGTGGGCTCGACCCCTTCGGCAGCCTTTGCAAACGAATCCGAAAGCGCAGACGAAGGCGGCTGCGATGTGGCGTCTCGCCGCCGACGGGCCGGGCTGCGCGGGGGAGTGGACTCTGGTGAATCCGCGGCCTCTTGCGGGCGCTCGGCGAGCTCGCGCAGAACAGCGTGCGCTGGCTCGCTGTTGCCGTTGATCGGGCTTTGGCTGGCCGTGCTGTCGCGGACGGGGGGAACCTCGGCTTCGGCTTCTGGTTCGGCTTCCTCGGCGGCCAGCCACAGTCCGTCATCCGCGGCCGTTGGATCAACGGCGGCTGCGACGCGATGTCGGACGGGTACGGGGGCGGCGGCGCTGTCAGGGGCGTGCGCATGCCCGGCATGCGTTTCATCGGCTGCGTCGTTCGCAGCGGCGGCTGCGACGAACA
>JAYRFD010000958.1:0-3434 GCA_041908565.1 Polyangia bacterium
CTTGGATCGGCTTCAGCTCACCGGTGATCGGCAGGCGTCCCGAAAACGTATGCACGGCCGCGCGCACCACTTCGACACGCGGCGGCTCGGCCTGCTTCTTCTGCGCCTTGGGGGCTGCCGGTTGCTGCGCGGCCTGATCTCCACGACCGCAGGCAGAAAGCCAAAGCGGGGCGATCAGCAGCACAGATCCAAGCCACATCTTGGAACCACGCAGGCGTCCGAAAACGGAACGGTCCCCTGCCACGGCGGCCAGCACATGGGCATTACCAGCGACGGCAGGATGGGAAGAAGCGGCAGATGATCGATTTGCCATGAGCATCGGTGTAATCGGCTGAACAGTGTTCGTCATGGAAGTGAACGGGCGGTTATCGTTTCTTGTTGGCCGCGGGGCGGCGACGGGATGTCTTTTTGGGGGCCGCTTTGACCGCGGGCGCTTTGGTTCGCTTGGCTGGTACAGCGCGTCGCGAGGGTGCGGGTTTGGCAGCAAAGCCTTGGATGAGTGCGCGTACGATCCGCTGGCCTGTGCCTGGAAGCAGGGGTTCTTGCTCTGGGTTGCGCAAGTGGCGGGTGATCGAATACTGCACTGCTCCCAAAAGCAATCTTTCTAGTAGGTCAGCGTCTCCGCGAAGCTCGCCGCGGGCGTGGCCCAGCTTGACCAAGTGCTGCGTGATGCGGGGCGTGATCTTCTGCATGTCATCAGCGGCATCCGGTGGGCGATCGGCGTCGGGCGCGAAGATATGCGCCATGAAGAAGCGCACTGGTTCGCGGTTGTCGCGCGCCGCCCCCAGCAGCGTCTCGACGAACTGCCCAAGCAGCTGGGTCACCGACGTACGCGCCGGCAGGGCCAAGGCCGCCGACTTGCCGCGTCCCCGCGTCGGCTGAGCCTGCGCATCGCTGAGGACTCGCGCGATCGGGCAGCAGATCCCCGTCCCGTTTAACGACACGTCCAGCATGCCGCGCAGACGGCTGGCGCTTTCCGACAGCAGCGTGTGGTACAGGCCTTCCTTGCTGTCGAAGTAGTAGTACAGAACCGACTTTTGAACCCCGGCCTCTTCGGCGATGTCGTGGACCGACGTGCAGGAATAGCCCTTCTGACTAAACAGTCGGAAGGCGGCCGCGCTGATTCGCTGGCGGGCATCGGGCGGGGGCACGGCAGGCGCGTGCAGGGCGCGGGCGGCCAGGGTCGCCGGGGTCTCTGCGATGGACGTGGTGGCCCCGACGGAAGCGGAGGAAGCAGACACAGCCGTAGGAAGCGGGGGCCGGATGGTAGCCATACGCCTTCACTTTAACGACCGTTCAATAAAGCGCCAGGGCTTTTTACCGAACGGTCAACCTGTGGCTGGTCGACGGCCGGGGGGAGCTGCTGATCGGGGCCGGCGGCTGTGCCAGTCGGACGCGATCGCGCGCCGGACCGATCAGGGCTTTGGGGCAGCGCGATCTGGCCGTCGCAGGGGGCGATGCAGAGGAAACGGCGGCGACGCTATACCCACGACATCCGAAAATGCCAGGCGCGCTTTTCGTCGCTATACCGCGAGACGCGGATGTCTTTTACGCCACAGAGCTCGAAGACACCGGCGAGATATCCGCACAGGCACTCGCGGAAGGTGTCGGGCAGGTCGGGATAGTCGTGGATGGAAAACTGCAGCAGCTTGGGCCCCAGCCACTGATGCTTGGCGATCCCGCCTTTGTGATAGGTCGACCACAGGCGCGCGCTTTTTTCGATGACGATGTCCGTGGTGAGCACGCGCAGGACGATGCGATAGACGCCGCGCAGGTGATCGAACGCCATCTCGCGGCCGATGCGGCGCACCCCGTCGGGGCGACCGGGATAGGAAAGCGGAGCCGCGACCTCGAAGAAGCGATTGATGATCTCGATGGGAATCCAGTGAAACTCCAGCGTGGTCTTGTAGTAGTGCCTCTCCTCATCGGTGAGTGCGGACAGGAAGCGCTCTTCGATTCCTGCTCCGCGGCTCTGCAGAAAGCTGCGCATGAACACAACGCCGGAGCCCTTGTAGCCGGCCATGGCCTTCCCCCAAGTCTTCTTATCATCGCACGGTCAGGCCGCGGGGGTCGACGGGCCTGTGGCGGGATCCCATGGTTTTTGTTCGCGATCGGCGCGGTCCGACGTAGGCAGACGTCCGGGACAGTCGGCACGGCGTAGTCCGGACGCGGGCGGGCGGATTCCTTTTTCCTGCCTTCGGGGGTCGGTCGGGGCGCGTCTAGCCCGCGTGAAAGAACAGCATGCGCGCCGTGATTACGACATAGGTCGCCAACGACAGCAGCAGCGAATAGAAGACGAAGGGCGACAGCTTGGGATAGCGATTCACGAAGCGACCCGAGGTGTCGATCATCCGCTTGGCCAACGTCGCTGGGCAGCTGACGCGGCAGCGTCCGTCGCGGATGCGCTGTAGCTCGGCCAGCATTTCATCGGCGCTTTGGTAGCGATCCTTGGCGTCTTTGGCCAGCCCCTTGACGATGAAGTGCAGAAGCTCGGCGGGTGGCACGGGATGGCGCGGATGCTTGATGAACACCAGGCGCAGGTAGCGGAACTCTTCCATCAAGATGGCACGCAGGAGCTGTGTCCCGGTGGTGCAGTGCGACAGATAGTGCTGCAGACCCAAGAGCTCGTGAAACAGCACGGTGGCGCTGTACAGATCGCTGCGCGCGTCGATCTCGTCGACGTTGCCGCTGGCTTGTTCGGGCGACATGTACGCGGGCGTGCCGACCAGCTGGCCCTGCTGCGTCGACGATCGAGATCCGGCCGACTGCCCCGCTTGCGGCATCAGCTTGGCGATGCCCCAGTCCATCAAGACGACTTCGCCGAAGCGGCCGATCATGATGTTGGCGGGTTTGATGTCGCGGTGAACGATGCCGTGCTGATGGGCGCACTGCAGGGCATGCAGAAGTCCCAGGAAGATCTCGATGCGCACGTCGAGGGTGTAGCGCTCGCACGTGGCGGGATCGCCGGCTGCCAAGCGTTCCATGATCGCTTCCAGTGTCTCGCCATCGATGTGCTTCATGACGAAGAACAGCTGGCCTTGCTCGTCGATGCCAACGTCGTGGATGGGGACGATGTTGGGGTGTTCAAGCTGGCCGATCGTGCGGATTTCGTCGATGAAGCGCGCGATGCCATCGGCGTTCTGGGTCGGGGTCAGAAGCTGCTTGATCGCAACCGTCCGACCGATGTCGTTGTCTTGCACCAGCGTGACTTCGCCCATGGCGCCCGCCCCCAAGCGACGAATCCGCTGATAGCGGGCTTGGCTGCGCGGCTTGATGCGGACCGCACCACCTGATTCATCGACGCTGGGCAGCACGGTGGTGTTGCGCAAGCTGGCCACTTCGCTGGTGGTGCCCAACATCGACATGCTTGGGCTTTCGATGCGAACCACAGACTGGCTGTGCGACCCGTCGCTGGCAGCCTGCAGTCCAAGATC
>JAYRFD010000959.1:0-6211 GCA_041908565.1 Polyangia bacterium
CCGGCGAACAGATCGCCGCGCGGGGTCGACCACTGGCTTCGGATGTCCCAGCCAAAGCCGCGCTGTTCCGCCGATGAAAGCTGCGCTTGATCGCGCGTCATCGCCGCCACCGTCAGCGGTGCCAAGACGCGCTGCCCTGCCCGCTGTCCACCGTCGAGGATCATCTGACAAAAGATCGCCAAGTCGGACGCGGTGGAAAACAGACCGGCGTGACCGGCCACGCCCGCCAGCATCGCCACATTCTGCAGAGATGCTTCGGCGCGCAGCATGCGCCGCGCGTGTCGACGCGGCGACTTGAACAGCTGCAGGCCGGTCCAGATCGTCGGTGCGATGCGCGGGGCCCACGCCCGCGGTGGGCGGAAGCGCGTGTCGTGCATGGCCAGGGGATCGAAGATCTCTGCCGCGACAAAGTCGTCCAAGTGTTGACCGCTGACCCGTTCGACGACTTCGCCCAGCAGCAGAAAGTTCAAGTCGCTGTAGAAAAACGCGGACCCCGGTGCCGACTGCAGCGGTCGAGTCGCGATGGCCTGGATCAGCTGCCGACGGACCGACGATCGTTCAAGCCCCAGCGCCGGATCCGCGCCCAGGTGAGCAAAGAAGCCAGTCGACGGATCGTCCAGGCCCGATGTGTGCGTCAGCAAGTGGTGCAGCGTGATGGATTCCGGACCCGGCGCAGGGGATGGCTGCGCTGTGCTCGACTTGCCATCGGGGTCGACCGATGTCGCGATGGGCTGACTGGCCTTCACTGCTCCGTGTGCGACGGGCTGCGGCCAGTCGGGCAGGTACAGCCCGACCTTGTCGGCCAAGCGCAGGCGCCCCTGTTCGACCAGACGCAGCACCGCAGGAGTCGTCGCCACCACCTTGGTCAAGGACGCCAGGTCATAGATGGTGTCGACGCTGGCCCGTTCACGATGGGGTTCCAGCGCGCGGCGACCGTACGCTTTCTCAAACACGATCGATCCGCGACGGGCCACCAGGACCACGCCACCGGGCGTCTCGCGCGCGGCGATGGCGTCGTGCATGACCTCGTCGATGCGCGCCAGCACTTGTGCGTCCATGCCGACACTGCCAGGTACGGCGTGGGGCAGGGCGGTCGGGGGCATCGGCTGGTCGGCCTGGGACCGACTTGCTGCCAGGCAGCCCATGAACAGCAGCAGCGCGCAGATCCTTGTTGGCGTCGGCACCGCTTGCCATCCTGCCACGCTCGCGGCGGCCTGTGCGCGTCGCTGTGGATGGGCCCCATTGTGGAAATAACTTCGCTGTCGTATGCGCTATGGTCTGGTCGCACTGTGAACCACAAGCGACGGTCCGGCTGCCTTGGCCAGCTGCAAGCCAGACCCGCCCGACGGCAATCGACCCACTGGCAGTGAACCTGGAAAGGAATTGTTCGCATGTTGCAATCGACAAGTCTGAGCATCTGGTCTTCGCATTCGCGTTGTCGCCTGACCAGCGCCGCGAGCCTGCTTTCGCTGATCGTGCTGTCGGGCGTTCAGCCAGCGCGCGCCACATTGGTCGGGGGCAATCAGCCGTCGCCGCCAGAACGAAAGCCGCCGCAGATTCCCCTTCGCGACTTCTTTCGCAATCCCGAGATCGCCGGCGTCGCGTTGTCCGACGATGGAAAGTGGGTCTCGCACCTAGCGCCGCACGAAAAGCGACTGAACATTTTTGTGCGACCGATCGATGCGCCGATCGCGGCCGCGACCCGCATCACCAACGAAACAGCGCGCGACCTGGCCGGCTATTTCTGGAAGGGCAACGACACGCTGGTCTATGTCAAAGACTTCGGCGGCGATGAAAACTTCCACCTTGTCAGCATCAGCCGCGACGGCAAGAACCTGAAAGACCTGACGCCGTTCCCCAAGGTCCGCGCCGAGATCATCGACGATCTTCCCGACGATCCGGGCTTTGTGTTGGTCGGTCTGAACAAGCGCAAGCCCGAGATCTTCGATGTCTATCGCGCCAACGTGAAGACCGGCGAGCTAACCCTGGTCGCCGAAAATCCCGGCAACATCACAAGCTGGGTCGCCGACCACAAAGGCCAGATTCGTTTGGCCGGCACCACCGATGGTGTGAACACCAGCTTGCTGTATCGCGCGACGCAAAAGGCGCCGTGGAAAAAAGTGCTGACCACGTCGTTCCGCGACTCGGTGTCGCCGATGTTCTTTTCGTTCGACAACGCGAAGATCTATGCCGCGTCGAACTTGAACCGTGACAAGCAGGTCATCGTCCTTCTGGATCCCGCGACCATGAAGGAAGAAAAGGTCCTGTTCGAACATCCAGATGTCGACGTCGACAGCCTGGGTTACTGGCGGCAGCGCAAGGTAATTTCGTGCGCCACCTTCACCACATGGAAGCGCGAGCGGAACTGCTTCGACCCCGACACCAAGGCCATGTTCGGCAAGCTGGAAGCCAAGCTGCCCGGCTACGAAATCGATGTCACCGGCAACAACAAAGCCGAAGACTTGCTGGTCCTGCGCTCGCGCAACGATCGCACGCGCGGCGCCTACTGGCTGTATGACGTCAAGACCGACAAGCTGACCAAGGTCGCCGATGCCGCTCCCTGGATCGACGAGAAAGCCTTGGCCGAGATGAAGCCTGTCTCGTACAAGTCGCGCGATGGTCTTTCAATCCAGGGCTATCTGACTTTGCCCAAAGGCGTGCCCGCCAAAGGCCTGCCCGTCGTCGTCAATCCGCACGGCGGACCGTGGCACCGCGACGACTGGCGTTACAACCCGGAAGTGCAGTTCCTGGCCAACCGCGGCTATGCCGTGCTGCAGATGAACTTCCGCGGCTCGACGGGGTACGGGCGCAAGTTCTGGGAATCGTCGTTCAAAGAATGGGGCGGCAAGATGCAGGACGACGTCAGCGATGGCGTGAAGTACCTGATCGACCAGGGCATCGCCGACCCCAAGCGCGTCGCGATCTATGGTGGTAGCTACGGCGGCTATGCGACCTTGGCCGGCCTGGCGTTTTCGCCGGATCTATACGCCTGCGGCATCGACTACGTCGGCGTGTCGAACCTGTTCACGTTCCTAAAGACCATCCCGCCGTACTGGAAGCCGATGCTGGAAATGATGTACGCGATGGTTGGTCACCCGGAGAAAGAGAAAGACCTTTTGACCGCCCGATCGCCGGTGATGCACGTCGACAAGATGCGCGCGCCGCTTTTGATCGCGCAGGGCAAAAACGATCCGCGCGTCAACGTGGACGAGTCCGATCAGATGGTGGCGGCGCTGAAAAAGCGCGGCATCGATGTGCCGTACTTGGTCAAGGACAACGAAGGGCACGGCTTCCACAACGAAGAGAACCGCTTTGAATTCTATGAGGCGATGGAGCGGTTCTTGGCCAAGCACATGACCAAGAAATAGGCATGCTGCGCATCCTTACAGCGGGAGAGTCACACGGGCCTGCGCTGACCGGCATTCTGGATGGCCTGCCGGCCGGCATCCCACTGTCGACCGAGGTGATCGACGCTCAGCTTGCTCGGCGGCAGCGCGGGGTGGGCAGTGGCAGTCGCATGAAGATCGAGCACGATCACGCCCAGATTGTGGGTGGCGTGCTGGCGGGTCACACGACCGGCGCGCCACTGGCCCTGCGCATCGACAACGTGGATCACACGCGATGGCAGGGCGACATCGATCCAATGACGGTGCCGCGGCCAGGGCACGCAGATCTAGTGGGCGCCATTAAGTACGGCTATCGCGATCTGCGGCTGTCGTTGGAACGGGCATCGGCGCGCGAGACGGCGATGCGCGTCGCGCTGTCGGTGGCCTGCCGTGTGCTGCTGCACGAGCTTGGCGTGTCGGTCGGTGGCTATGTCGTGCAGATTGGTGAAGTTGCCCTGCCGAAAATGTCGACCCCGGATCGATCTGCAGCGATGGAAGATGAGCTGCGCGCCCGCTGCCAGGCCGCGGAACAGTCAGCGGTGCGCTGTTTCGAGCCCGATGTATCCGCGCAGATGGAAGCCCACATCAAGCGGCGCATGCAGGAACGCGACACCGTCGGTGGCGTGATCGAAGGCGTGGCCTGCGGGCTGCCACCGGGGCTGGGAAGTTTTGTGCAGTGGGACCGCCGGCTGTCGGCTCGCTTGGCGCAGGCGATGCTGTCGATTCCGTCGGTGCGCGGCTTTGAGCTGGGCGCTGGTTTCGACAGCGTGGCGCGGCCCGGCACCCAGGCGCAAGACGCGTATGAACTGGATGGCGAACAGATCGTCTCGCATGGCATGCAGGGCGGGGGGCTGGAAGGCGGCGTCACCACCGGAGCCCCGCTGCGCTTCCGCGTCGCGTTCAAGCCCATCGCCACGACGCTAAGCCCGCAGGCCTCGGTGGACTTGGCCAGCGGACAGCCGTCGCCGACGAACTATGAACGCAGCGATTTCTGTCATGTGCCGCGCGCCGTGCCGATTGTCGAAGCGATGTTGTGCCTGGTGCTGGCCGATGCGCTGTGCGAAAAGCTGGGGGGCGACTCGCTGACTGAACAGCGGGACCGCATCAGCAGTCTGCGACGGGCCCGCCTGTCTCAGCTACCGATGGACAATCGACCGTGGCGGTTCGGATATGGGTAAAGATGCAACGACTGCGCATCACCTGACCGTGGATTTTCCGGGCGGGTCGTACCCCGTTCTTTTGGGCAGCGGTCTGCTCGATCAAGTGGGCCCGCTGCTGCGTGATGCCGAGCCCGCGCTCGCCGAGCGGGCGCTGGTCGTCACCGATTCCAATGTCGAGCCGCTGTACGCCGCGCGCGTCGTGCAGAGCCTGCTTGCAGGAGGCATGCACGCCAGCACGTTCGTCCTGCCCGCTGGTGAAAACAGCAAGCGCTTGGCCAACGTCGCCAACCTGTACGACGCCTGCGTCCGCAGCAAGCTCGATCGCCGATCGCCGATCCTGGCGCTGGGTGGTGGTGTCGTCGGAGACGTCGCTGGCTTGGTGGCCGCTACATTTCTGCGCGGCCTTCCGTTTGTGCAGCTGCCGACCACTCTGCTGGCCATGGTTGATTCCAGCATCGGCGGCAAAGTGGGCGTGGATCTGCCCCAGGGCAAGAATCTGGTGGGGGCTTTCAAACAGCCGATCGCGGTGGTCATGGACACAAGCTGCCTGGCCTCGCTGCCGGAACCAGAGCTTCGGGGCGGCTGTGCCGAGATCATCAAGGCCGCCTTGCTGCGCGGTGATGCGGCTCTGGAAGAACTGCAGGGCCTGGCTGATGCCGTCGTCGAAAGCGGCTGGCACAGCGCCGAAACGATGCCGCGGCTGCTGTCTGCTGTGAATGAAGCGCTTTTGTGCAAGCGCTCGATCGTCGTCGCCGATCCGTTTGAACAGGGGCCGCGCGCTCTTCTGAACTTGGGCCACACCTTCGGCCACGCCATCGAGTCGTGGAGCCGCTATGAGATCTCGCACGGCGAAGCGGTGTCGATGGGCCTGCTGTGTGCGCTGCGCTTGTCGCTGGCGCGGGGTCTGTGTCGGCCTGCGCTGGTCAGTCAGGTTGCATCGCTGTTGACTCGACTGCGGCTGCCGACCCGCCTGCCGCGCGCCGCCGCGGCCGCGCAAGAGATCCTGGCCGCCATGCAGCAAGACAAGAAGCGCAGCGCCGATGCTCTGCGCTTCATCTTGGTGCGTGGGCCCGGCGATGTCTTTGTCGATAGCGGGGTTAGCGAAACCGAAGTGCTGGCGACGCTGGGTCTGCTGGACCCCAACCACAGCCCCGTGGGTCGATGAGCGTCCTCTTTCAGTTCGCCGGATCGCTGCCGCCGTCGAAGTCGCTGCAGATTCGGGCACTGCTGCTGCAAGCGTACGAGCCGCGCGTTCACATCCCCATGCTGTCGTCCTGCGAAGACGTGCAAGCGATGTCGGCGGCCTGCCAAGCGCTGCGCAGCGATGCGCCACAGGTACAGGCCGACTGCGGCGAAGCAGGTCTGGTCTTGCGGCTGTGCCTGGCCTTTGCCAGTCGGCGGCGCGGTGTCACGTACCTGCGCGGATCGCCGCGGTTGTTGGCTCGCCCGCACGATGAGCTGCTGCGTGCGCTGCGCGATCTGGGGACTGAAATCGAATTTTCTCCGTCGAGAGATGCACTGATTCTGCGTTCCACGGGCCGCGCCTGGCGCCCCTGTTCTGACCCGCTTTCGCTGGCTGGCGGCACATCCAGTCAGTTCGCGAGCGCATTGCTGTTAAATGCCTGGGATCTGCCCTTCGCACTGCAGATTTCCGTCGGGCGCGAG
>JAYRFD010000960.1:0-2139 GCA_041908565.1 Polyangia bacterium
CAGACGATGGTCCGCCATCAGCGTATGAGCTCCTCGTAGTACTGCTTGACCTGATCGCGGTATTCGGCGGGCGCCTCTCGCTTGGCGGCATCCAGGATGTCCTGCCGAAACTCTTTGGGAGCGCGATACTC
This sequence comes from Polyangia bacterium, assembly GCA_041908565.1. GTDB lineage: Bacteria > Myxococcota_A > Polyangia > Palsa-1104 > JAEUJZ01 > JAEUJZ01. Next base: position 132 of record JAYRFD010000960.1, read on the forward strand.
TTCCGCCCCAGGGATCTTCACCGGCTCGCGATCGCTGCGACTGCCTGCCCCGTCGCTGCGTGGTCGACGCGCCTGCTGCACTTGGCGCTGCAACGCCCCCAGCTGTTCCAGCGCTTGGTTCTGCGCTGACACCGCTCCGCGCGGTGCCAAGCGCCCCAGCTCGCCTTCCGACTGCTGCATGTGTCCCTGCGCTTTTCGCAACAGCTCACCCGCCTGCTGCGAGAGTCGTTCCATGGCGGGCGCTTCTTCTTTCATCTGCTGACCGCGCTTGCCAACATCGCGTCCCAGCTCGCCACTGCGCTTGCGCAGCGCTTCTTGTTCGGCCCGCAGCTCGGACATCGCTCGACGCTCTTGCGGCGACAGCAGATCTTCGGGCTGCGGCAGGGCCTTGGCGATCTCGGCTTCGATTTCGCCCGCCAGGTTGCGGGCCTGTTCGGCCTTCGCGCGCGAGCGACCCACGCGCACACGCTGTCCCCAGCGCGAGGCCTGTTCTTCGCTGCGCAGCTCGCCTTCGATGCGCGACAGGGTCTGGCCAGACTCTTCCGCCATGGCGCGCGCTTCGTCCAGATCGCCTTGTTCCAGCATGCGCGAAAGGTCATCCAGCCGACGCTGCGCCTTGTCCATTTCATCGCTGCCCCAGGGGCCAAGCGGCGCGACATCAATGTCGGCCAGCAGCTTGCGCAGGCGCGCCACTTCCGGCAGCAGCTTGCGCGAAAGAGCCTCGGCGCGATCACGCACCAGCTGTCGCGCGCGGGCACTGGCGTGTCCCTTCAGTTCTTCGGTGCGTCGCTTGAGCAGCTCTTCGTCGTGCACCAGATCGCTGATGCGATTTTCCAGCTCGGCCAGGGCTTTTTCCTCGGCGGTGAAGCGCTCGCGACGATAGCTGCGCAGACCGTGTTCCATGCCTTTGATCAGGCCATCGAGGACCTGCGACATGTGCTCGAATTCCGCGGCAGCGCGATCGATGTCGCCTTTCTGCAAGAGCTCGCGCATGCGGTCCAGGCGCGACTGCATGTCGTTTTGGCCCAGCGCTTCGCGGTTCAGAAATTCGTCGGGTACTTCTTGTCCCAAGCGCTGCGCTCGCTCTGCCAGCTCGGCCAGGCGGCGCTCGAAGGCTCGCAGCTCGCGCTCTAGTTCGCGGCGCAGGGCTTCGCTGGGCGATCGCTTGTATTCCGACAGAAGCTGCCGCATGCGCTCGCGCAGCGACGACATTTCGTCGCCGATGGCCAGCAGTTCTTCCATGCGCTGACGACCGATCAAGTCATCGATGATCAGCGTGTCGCGTTCTAGCTCGACGACATGGCGTTCGTTCAGGCCGCCGACTTCTTTGCCGGACAGCGCCTTGCGATAGGCGGCGGTGGTGCCCTGCGTGCGACGGCTGCGCAGCTCGCCCATCAGTGCTTCTTCTTCTTGCGTCAGCTTGCCCAGGCGGCGGCCAATCTCTTGCAGCGTCGACTGCAGATCTTTGTGTCCGGCACTGCCGCTGTCGGGCTGCCCTTGCGACACGCGACCCAGCTGCACCAGCAGCGCTTCGGACTTGCGATGCGCGCTCTGCAGGCGCTCCCAGGTATCCAGCACGGGCTCGCGCGGGTCGGCGCTAGGTCCGCTGTTTGTCGATGGAGACGACGCGCCAGTGCCCGCCGTCAGCGTCTTGCCCCAGTCAATGCGATCGCCCAAAAGCTGGATGGCCTGTTCGCGTAGCTGTTCCTGACTGGCCAATAGCGCGTCGGTCTTTTCGCGCGGACTGAGCACGTGCAAGACATACGATCGCGATCGCCCGATGTTGGGGCCGCTGACTGTGTCCAGATCGCGCGCTTCCATGAAGTACACGACGCTGGTCCCCGGCGACAGATCGATCTCGCTAAGCTCCCATTCCATCTTGGCGGCCAAGCTGCGCACGGGGGCGGGGCGCGACGCATCGCTGCCTTTCTTGCTGGACTCGGCGCTGCTGCGCACGCGCTTTCTGCGTTCGCCGCCGTTGCCGACCTTGTACACCAGATCGACGTCG
>JAYRFD010000961.1:0-1775 GCA_041908565.1 Polyangia bacterium
GCCTTCGGAGCGAAGCTCCTGCCGGAACAGCTTGACCCGGCTTAGCTGCACGAAGTCGGCGGAAAGCGACCGCAGATCCTTCTGCGCGCGATCGATCTGCGCCATTAGCTCGTCCGCTGACTTGGCAGGCTGAACAGCCTGTGGGGCCTCAGCCGCCGCGCACTTGATGGGGGCAGTCCCCAGCAGCCAGCCCAGACACAGCATCGCCGCACCGCAGCGCAGCCAGGTCCCCGTCTGCATCGTCGGCATCATCTGCATCCGTTGCATCGTCTGATTCATGCCGCTTGGACGGTTCGCACCGACCTTTCTTCCGCGCTCGCTAACGATGCGACGCGACATAGTCCGCCAGCGCAGCCACCGATGCGAAGGCTTGCTTGCCGACCTTTTCGTCGGGAATCGACACGCGATAGGTGCGCTCGATGGCCACGGCCAGCTCTAGCGCGTCGATCGAGTCCAGACCCAAGCCGGTCTGAAACAGCGGCGCCTGGTCGTCGATGGTCTCGGGCGTGCGCTCAAGATGCAGGCTGCTGATAAGAAGTTGCTTGATCTCGTGAAGAAGCTCAGGGGTTGCCATGGTTGCTTGCTACGTCCTTCGTCGAAAATGCACAGAGGCTCTGCGGCCCGGATCCGAGCACCCGCAGGCCCCATAGACCGCGCCACTAGAACGCATCGCTGGCCAGCATGTCCAGTCCCCCATCGACCGCTAGGTGCTGCCCCGTCACGTAGCCGCCCGCGCTGGACACCAGAAAGCCGACCAGCGCCGCCACTTCATCGGCCTGACCGGCCCGGCCCATCGGGATGCCGGACAAAAGCGACTGATAGACCTCGGGCGAAAGTTCTCCGGTAAGCGCCGTGTCGATAAGCCCGGCCGAGACGCAGTTCACCGTGATCTGAAAGCGCGAGACTTCCTGAATCAAGCTGCGCATCAAGCCGGACAGCCCCGCCTTGGCCGAGCCATAGCTGCACTGCCCACGTCGTCCCAGCACCGCCGTCGGTGACGAGATGTACACGATGCGCCCAAAGCGCCCGCCAATCATGCCGCGCAGGCAGGCTCGGCTGGCCAGGTACGCGCCGCGCAAGTGGACACCGTGCACCGCATCGAAGTCGGTCGGAGCCTGCGTCATCAGCAGGCCGTCGCGGGTGAAGCCTGCGGCATGCACCAGCACCTGAACGCCCTGATCGGCCAGATTGGCCAAGTCCGGCGACCCGCCTCGGGCAAACAGCGCATCCCAATCGGCGGCATTTGCCGCATCGCAGCGCACACAGGACAAAGCCAGGCCCTCGCTGCGAGCCTGCGCGACGGCAGCCTGGGCAGCAGGAGCATCGTGGGCATAGCTGACGATCACGTCCAGCCCATCGCGGGCCAGGGCGCGCGCAATCGAAAGCCCGATGCCGCGGCTGCCGCCCGTCACCAGCGCCCGTCGTGTGGTTCCCTGCGTCATGCGGCGGCACTATAGCAAGTTCCTCGTCGCGAAAAGAGGCCCGTCTGGACCGGCTGCAAGGCGCATAGAACAGGCACGAACGGGCAGGAACACGCAGGAACGGGCGCCGCTGGCATCGGTGATACACTCGCGAACGCGAGCCTGGCATGGACCCCATCGAGCCTTCTTCCGCCCCGCCATCCACCGGCCACTCAAGCGGTGATCAGACGGGCGCGGCCGCGGCTGAACCGATGGATCCAGCGCCGGGGTCGATGAAAAGCGACGGCCCGCTACGTGCCGCCCCGGCCGCTCCTTTCGTCGACGATCGAGCCGATATCGTTTCGTCGCCTTCAC
>JAYRFD010000962.1:0-1795 GCA_041908565.1 Polyangia bacterium
CCGGCGTCGGGCCGCGCTACCGCACGTCAAGCTCGGTCAGCGTCGTGCGACCGTAGACTTCGGGTTCATACATGGCTTCGGCTTGCGCGCTCGGCAGGATGTAGTGGCCGGGCGTCGTGGCGCGGACGTGGATCGAGTGGCGGTGCCGACCAGCCGGTAGCGTATCGGCGAAGATCTGGATGCGATCGGCGCGTAGCTCTTGGTGGGACACGAACCAGCCGTGCGCGCCGTTTAGCATCTGGCTGGCCTGGCCGCGACCCAGATCGCGCTGCAGGACTTCCAGCCCGGCCGGCAGTGGAACGTCGATGGCGACATAGTTCAGCGCGACGGAGTTTTCGATCTGCAGATCGATCACGACCGGTTCGCCGATGGCCACGCGGGTCGCCTGTTCGCTGGCCTGGGTGCGCACGCTGCGGCGGACGCGCAGGCCCTGGCTGCGGGCGGGCAGCGACGAAAGCGGAGACTGCGGCGTCCAGCTGAGCTCGACGCGATAGTACAGACGCCCGGTGCCTTCGCGCTGCAGCAACAGCGCCCCCCCCGGCTGGCGCGAGTCCGCAAGCAGGGCCGGCATGGGCAGCCGCAGATCGACGGGATCGGCGCGGCGATCGGCAAAGCGCACCGGCCCGCCGCCCAGCAGCGTCGACCCCAGCCAGGCCCGCGTCGTCAGATTGGGATCCTGCGCTTCAAACTGGCGACCGTATTCCGCCATCGCCAGGATGGCGTACGCGTTCTCTTGCGTGTTGCGCCAGAGCCCGCCTTCGCGACGCGACATCAGGCCGCGGACCAGCTTGGGCACCATCGGATGATCGCGACGCGTGCGCAGCAGCGCCAACAGAGCCATGGCATCGCTGCGCGCATCGGAATGGAACAGCGTGTTCATGCCATAGCCGCTGACTTCGTTGACGTGGGCGCTGGCCGGAAGCTCACCGATCGAGCCCAGAAGTTCCTGCGTCAGCGTGTCGACGCGGGCATCGGTGGGCTTGGCCGTGTGCAGGGCCGACAGCAGCAAGGCCCGCGCAAACACCGGCACTTCGGCGCGACGGGCGAACAGCGCATCGAAAACGGCCGTCGGAGCCCGCCCCAGATCGGAAAGCACGTACAGCGAAAGGATGGCGCGCACCAGATCAAGCTGGCTGCGCAGCACCGGCGGCACGGCGCCCTCTTCTTCTGTCGCGGGGGTCAGGGTCTTTTGCAGATAGGCCGCCGACGTTTCGACCAGCGCGTCCAGCCGCGCGCTGTACGGCTGGACCGTGCCGCGCTGCGACTTCTGCAGAAGGTGCAGGACCCAGGTGGCATACGCCGATGCGTAGGCATGCGGCTCGCGCCCGCCGGGCCAGTACGCAAAGCCGCCGCTTTCGGTCTGCATCGACGCGATGCGATCGATCCCCGCTTGCAGCAGGCTGGCGACGTTTCCTTCGTCGCGCGCGCCCGTCGCGGAGCGTGCCGAACCGGACAGCAGTCGCTGTGCATCGGACAGCGCGACCAGTGGCACCAGACGGCTTGAGGTCTGTTCCAGACAGCCATACGGATACTCAATCAAGCTGCGGGCCGCCGCATCCAGGTCGCGCAGAAGCGAGGGGCTGGTCGTGACCTTCAGGCCCCCTTCGTCGGGGCGAGCGCCGTTGGGGGCAGCAAGCGGGATCGCCACCGGCTGCGCGTCGTCCAGTACGCCGTACATCGCGACGCGCTCGCGAATGCGGGGCACATCCGCCACGGTAAACGGCAGGCGCAGGCCGTCGTGCAGCGCGGCGGATCCGGGCTGGCTGCCGTGCAGCGACGCGCGCAGTTCCAGATC
>JAYRFD010000963.1:0-2186 GCA_041908565.1 Polyangia bacterium
AGAAGCGACTTGGTTGCGGATCGCGGACCCTTCTGCGCATCGCCGTCCGCCGTGTTCAACAGGTCCGAGATGCGCGCGCTGGCCTGCTGCGCCGCGGCGGCCGTCGGCTGCTTTTCTGGATCGGTCGCTTGTCGCAAGGCTGCAAATGCCGCTTCCAGCGGGGCAACCAGGGCCGGGCGTTCGATGCGCAGCGCGGCTTCGTGCGGCTCGATACCATCCAGATACGCGGCGATGGCCAAGCGATGCGCTTCGGCAAACTGACCTTGCTGCGCGGCACGGACGCTCTTTTGCAGAAGCTCGCGCGTCAGCGCAAAGCGAGCCCCAGCCACGATCTGATACGGCGCCTGCGTGCGCAAAAGAGCCAGCGTCTGCGTCCGCGCAGCGACCGCGGCCGCATCGCTGCCGTCCAGCCCGCCTCGTCGCAGCTCGGCATCGATTTCTTCGTCGGAAAGCTCGGCTAGGGTGGCGGACTGACGCAGGCGATCGAAGGCGGCGGCGGTCAGGCGTTCCGGGGCAGACACCGGGGCGGTCTGCGGGCTTGGATTGCCGTGCCTTAGCGCCACAACATAGAAGGCCAGGTGCCAGCGATCTTGGGCCGGCAGACTGTCAAAGGCCGCCATGCCGGTTCCTGGAATGCCAAAGGTCAGGGCGTGAAAGGCCAGCGCGGGGGCCACCTTGGCCATGCGCTCAGCGTCGTGAAACGAAACGGGGGGTGGCTTCAGTGCGGCGGCCGCGGGCGTGTCGGCGCGACCGCTGGCTCCGTGACAGGTGGCGCAGTGCTGTTGATACAGGACGGCGCCGCGATCGGCTTGCACCGCCGCCCCGGGCACCATGCGCAGCGCGAAGTGTGCTTTCAGCGTCTCACGCACGTGGCGGCAGAGCGTCTGCACGGCCTGTGGGCTGGCCTTTTCAGCGACGGCTTTTTCGACGGCGGACAGCTGGGTAGCCAGCATGGGCATGCTCGCCGGGTCGCTGGCGGCTGCACCTAGCTCGGGCAGTAACTTGCGCGCTGCACCCAGGAGCTCTTGCTGTTCGGCGTACTCGCTGGCTTCGATGACTTGCCCAACGAGCACTGCTCCGGCGTAGTCGGCCGCGACGTAGTCGACGACCTGCGCGACGCGCTGCGTGGCCCGCTCGGCGGGGCGTTCGGGCTGTTCTGCGGCGTACGCCGGGGACAGAGACAGCAGGGCCAGCAGCCCGCCGCACAAAGACAGCAAGCGGAGCACTGGCTTCATCTGAGACTTCATTTTGCAAATGAAAATCGTTTTCAACACGCTCTCATTTTCGGTCCGCTCGCCTCTGCGTGTCAAGCGACGGAACTGGCAGCGGCTGGGCTTGCGGGGCGGGCTTGCGGACTCCGCAGTTGACCCCCGTTCGGCAGAAGTGGTGCAATCCGCGCCCATGCGGTCTTGTGATGCGTTGGCGGTCCATTGGCGGACAGCGGGCGATCGACGGGGGCAATCCCATCGTCTGCAGCGTGCCTCAGCGACGGTTGGTGGCTTGGCTGTGGCCTTGCTGCCGGCAGCGGCGATGGCACTGCCCGAGAGCTCAGTTCATCCAGCGCTCTCTGCGATTGCGCCGGCAGCGGGGCCCTCGGCTGGATCGGGGCGTCCGGCGGGGGCGACGGCTGCTTCGGGAACGACCGCTCCGTCGGGCAGTCGTCCTTTGGCGCCTGGCCCCGCAGCACGACCGCCTCGGCCGACGCCACCTGCGCCACCTGCGACATCTGCGCCTGGCTCGCTGCCTCCGTCGCTGCCGCCGTCGCGTGTGTCGCCAAGTCCTCCGGTCTGTCCGCCGCCGACCGCATGTCCGCCGCCTTCGCCGGTTCCGCTGTATCGCTTGACCAGCTACGAGGCGCGCCAGGAATACCTGTCGGACGCCGACTGGCGACGCTACCTGGGCGTCGGGCGCTATCGACAGAGCCAGGCCAGCCGCTGGCTTCTGATCCTGGGCGGGTCGGCGGCTTTTTCCGGCGCCGTTTCGCTGCTGGTGGGCTTGGGCAACCTGGCCGGCCAGACGGACTTTGGTCGCAAGCCGGTCGACAGCAGCCAGCCCGACTTCGAGGCGTTATTGGTCGGCTTTGGCACCATGACAGGCTTTGGCGGAGCGGCACTGCTGACCGGCGCCATCCTGTCCTGTTCCTTGCCCGACCGCGTGAGTCCTCTGTACTTGCCGCGCATCGAACA
>JAYRFD010000964.1:0-4250 GCA_041908565.1 Polyangia bacterium
CGATGGCATCGCGCAGTGCGCTGTACCGATCGACCTCGGGGCCACTTGCGGTCAGCGCTCGCACGAACACTTCAACTTGACCACCGCAGGCCAAGCCGACTTCCCAGGCCCGCTCATGCGTGACACCAAACTGCAGCAAGCGTGGATTCCCATCGCCCATGGTGGCCAGGGCTTCGCCCACCACCGCACCTTCGATGCAGCCGCCGGAAACCGACCCGACAAGCTCGCTGCAATCGTTGACGATCAGCATGCTGCCGGGGGGACGCGGCGACGATCCCCAGGTCTTGACGACGGTGGCGACGGCAACCTTTCGGCCCTGCGCGTGCCACGCGGCGGCCTGCTGCAGCAGGGCCAAGGAATCGCTCTGTCCGTTACTCATGGCTTCCTCGCATTTGTCGATTCACAACGACACCAGGGGAACTCAGCACGGCTGCGGGATGATATGTCGATGGGCGAAGCGCCGTCCACGACCGATGCAGTGCGGAATTCGTCGCGCTTACTGCGCGGCGACAACGGGGAATTCGGTGGTGGCGGACAGCATGGTGTCCTTCACGTCAACGCGCAGGCGACAGCTGCCGGGAGCCACTGCGACTACGTCGACGGTTCCGCCGCTGTGCTCGACCCGTGTGGGCTGCCCACGATCTGTGAACTGGCAGACGCTGGGGGTTTCGACGGTAAACACGGCCGCCGTAAAGTCGGGTCCGACGCAGGGCCGCCTGCCACCCAAGCTCAGTCGCATCTGATAGCTCATCGAGCCGCCGACCGGAACGCTGCGCAGCGGCGTGTAGGGTCCGGGCACCAGCTCGGCCCGATCGAAGGCAGTTAGTAGATAGGTCTCGATGCGCAGTCCCAGCTGGGCATCCAGCGGCGACGTCAAGGTCACGGACTGCACGGCATTGGGAAGGTCCAGCTGACCGACGCCGGCCTCTTTGCGCTGCGGCATTCCGACGGAGCTCACAAACGGGAAGCGCTCGCCGCTGTACAGGGTTTGGCCGTCCCCTTGCAGTTCGTAGTCGAACAAAAGCGTCTTGCCGGCGAACACGCGCAGCGGAGCATCGGTCGATTCACTGCAGCGCGGCCGCACGATCACGCGATCGATGTCGTGCGCCGCAAGCGGCTGCAGGAAGTCGATGCTGCGCCCCAGGCTGCCCTTTAGGTGCAGGTCCAGCGTCGACGATCCTTCGGCGGTGGCGTGCAGCGTGAAGTCGGCGCCGATGCCCACCAAGGCTTGGCTGTCGATCACAAACGGCGCGCCGACCTGGGCCGTGCCCAGCGCATCCACCGTGTCGTCCCAGCACAAGGACAGGCTCTTCGAACGATGGGACTGCGGGCAGGCATCACCGACGTGCAAGACGAAGGGCTCGCCCGTTGCCACCTGCGTCGGGCCGGTCAGCTGAAAGCCATCGCGACCGCAGCCCAGCGGACCGCACACGGCAAGGCCGAAAAGAACCGACAGCACCCGCGCGCGCATGAACATCCCCCTTCTGCTGCCTGCGATCGTATCCAAGGATGGCCGACGATCGCGGAAATGCTGCGGGCGGGGCTGTCGTCGCGTCGGACGCCGTCGCCGAACGCGGCACCGTCAGTTCTGCCGACTGCGCAAGCAGAGCTGCAGCATGTCGCGAATTTCCTGCGGCCGTCTGGTATCCAGCAGCAGGTTCAGTCGCGCCGTGCGATCCATGCCGGACGCCAGCCGCTGCCCCACATCGGGAAAATAGTCGCCGATGAACGCAGTTAGGTCATCGACGTTGGGCAGGGTGCGCTGCAGCAGACCGCGCACCTCGTGCCGGCTCAGCTCGACCTGGCGCTGCGTGGCCTCGTCCGGTGTGCTGCGCTCGGCCCGCGACGCAAAGCCGGGGCCCAGCTCATCTTGGTGCGGTGGGCAGCTGACGCGCCCTTCCCATTCATCTTGCAGCTGGTTCAGAAGCTCTACGGGAATGCAGTGCAGGTTGCGCTGAACCGGACCCAGCGGCCCCAGCGTCATCGTCTCTTCCGATTCGTGCACCAGCCGAGGCTCTGTGGGCTGCGTCGAGACCGCCTGCAGCCACTCGCGCAGCGCCGACTGTCCACCGCTTAGATCCGGCACTTGGCTGAGCAAGCAGTCGGAAAGCAGGCTGTGTGTGGTGTAGCCCTGCGACTGAAGCACGTCCGGGATGGCCGAGATCACCTCGACCGCTGGGCTGAACGCGCGCTCGGTCCACGGCTGCAGTCGTCCCAGGTTGCGCGCCTTGCGCAAGGCGATCTGCCACAGCCGCAGCGGTAGCTCTGGCTGCAGCGCGATGCGCACCAGCGGCCACGACTGCCCCGACGGCAGAACAAGCTGCGTCTGCAGCCCGTGCGCGGCCGTCCAGGTCAGGCGAAGGTGCGCGGGGTTGATCCAGCGATCCAGCGCCTCGGCCCCCAGCCACTTGGGATCCCAGACGAAGATCTCGTTGAGCAGCACCAAGAGGCCGGCAATTGGATCGCGCCTCAGCGACACGGCGACATCTTGGGCTTCATGCAACAGCACGCCGCGCACCGCTTGCTGCAGCACCGCCTGCTCGCATGGCTCAGTCTGTCGACACATATGCAGCAGAAACCAGGCGCTCAGCGCTCCGTGATCCAGGCCCCCCGTGCGCTGTGCCGTCAACCAGGCACGCAGAGCTCGCTCGGGTGCATCGTCGGGTAGGCGGCGCCTTCCTTCGTCGGGCACGCCGTCCCTCGCATCGTCGGGCGCTGGGCCGATCACTGCCGCTAGCTCGTCGAGGATGCTGGTGGCTTGCGCAGGCGGGCCCCCTGCGCCGATGAAGGCATCAATCACCTCGCCCGCTTGCAGCAGCGAGCCTGGCACACGGACCTTGCCGCCGCGCGACAGCGCTTGGACGAAGCGGTCGCCGACCGGCGAACGATCCGGCAAGAACAGCATGTCGACATCGTGAAACAGGGCCGCCAGCGAAAACGCGGCTTTGCCCGCCCGCACGTCCGCTGGCCCGAAGCCGAACAGCTGCTCTGCCACAGTCGGAAGGCGGGCCGCAGAATCGATCGGTCCACCTTCGCCGTTCATCTTCACGACTTGGACTTGAAGGATGAAGTGCCCAGTCACATAGATATCCAGCGCGTGGCGCAGGTGATCAGCTGCCGAATAATGATTGATTCCGCTGGTGCTGCCCAGCGTCCGCAGGAACGAATGGATATCGCAATACGGGACAAACTGGGCCGCGTGGGTTGCCACCATCCAGGACATGTGCTGCAGGTTTTCCTTGCGTTCACCAAATGCAATAAACCGCAGGCATTCTCGAAGTTCATACGACAGGATTCGTCGCTGCTCGCTTTCTGGATCAGGGATACTCTTCAGTAGTTCCAGGCACAGCCACAGGCACATACGATTGCGGATGGATGTCAGATGGCGCAGCGGTGCGCGCAAAGCCGAGTCTTGATTCAATCGTTCAAAGTCGGCAGCCAGCCAGCGCTGAATCATGGGCAGGGTTTGCTCGATAATGCGATGCCATTCCGGCTGTGCGTGTTTATATCGAGATTCCGACCACCGGCGCTGTTGTTCAAGCCACTGCGGCAGCACCGCAAGTACATCATCCTGGATCGCGGGTAGTAAGTCACGGCGTTGCCCCTGCAATACAGAAAAACAGTGAATTAGACACCGGACATGGTCGGCGGCATCGGCGGGCTGTTGCCAGCTGGACTGCCACGTATCATGCAGCGTTTGCAGGTCCGTTTGGATGGCCGCTAATCGCGCATTGTTTCCGATGCTGTCGATCAGCTCATTTAGGATCATGCGCCCCAGTCGCGCCGCCAGATCCAGACCGTCGCTGGGCTCGACCGTCAGCTGCTGCAACAGCTCGCAGGCGGCCTTAACCTGCGCTTGACGGTCTCTGGCTTTGCTATTGCATAAATTATCTACTAAATGTTCCAGATGTCGATGACGCGTGACCCCCAGATCCATGATCTGTTGAAATCGGTCTACAGCAGAAAATATGGCATCGCGGACTCTGCGATTATCGGCAATCGCACTGCAGTTTACAGTGGAAGTGCCTACCAATAACCAGCCTTCGACCATGGGATGCGATCCTCTAAAATAGAGCCCGCACCATTCTTTTTGTGTATATTCCATTACTTCGATCTGACCGCAGTAATCTGGCGCAGAAACCGGAGAACGCAGCAAGTCCGTGTCGCCAGGCGGCAGGGGCGAGCGACGATGAGGCCCGTCAGGCAAGACATCAATATGGTCGATTACAAAGCCACCATCTTGACTGCCA
>JAYRFD010000965.1:0-15901 GCA_041908565.1 Polyangia bacterium
CGCCGGAGTCTTTGAAGTCGACCTTTTGTTCATCGATGACAAGGCGCGTCGTGTCGAGCTGCTGCGCGAGATCTCGCGCTTGGAAGAGACGCGGGGTCAGAACCTGGAAGCCGCGTTTGCCGCGCTGGCCCGCGCCTGGAACGAAGAGTCGGGCGAAGGCGAAGATCGCGAAAAGCCGCTGTACCAAGAGCTGGCTCGGCTGAGCGCCGCCATCGGCGAGTGGACCAAGCTGGTGCAGCTGCTCGAACAAGGCGTCGAGAGCTCGTACGACAACGAGCTGGCGGCTCGTGTGTATGCACGCACCGCAGGCATCTACGACACGCACCTGGGCGATCACGCCAAGGCCATCGACGCGTGGCGCAAGGTGACGGCGGTCCACGATGAAGACGAAGCGGCGTGGAAGAGCCTAGAGAGACTGCTTGCGACCGAGAAGCGCTCGGCTGAGCTGGTCACGGTTCTTGAGAAGCGCTTCACGCTGTCGCACGACACGGAAGAGCAGAAGAACCTGCTCTTGCGGGCGGCCCGGCTGTACGAGGGCGATCTGGCCCAGCCCGAAAAAGCGATCGCGACCTGGCGGCAGATCCTGCAGCTGGATGAACGCGACGCCACGGCCCTGGAAGCCCTGGCCGCGCTGTACGAAGCACGCGAAGCCTGGCGCGACCTGTGCTGGGTCTATACGCAGCAGATCGAGCTGGCCAAGAATGAAGCGGCCCGTCGCCCGCTGCGCTTTGCGATGGCCCGGGTGTACGACGAAAAGCTTGGCGATACGTCGGAAGCCATGGGCGCATACAAGAGCGCCATCGAAGCCAACAGCGGTGATGTCGAAGCGATCGCAGCGCTGTCCAAGCTGTACGAACGCGAAGGCCAGTGGGCCGATCACCTGGAGACGTTGGATCAGCTGGCCAAGCTGAAGGACGACAGCAGCGATGGAGCAGAGCGGACTCAGATCAAGCTGACTGCGGCCCGCGTGACCGAAGAAAAGCTCGGTGAGATCGAAGCCGCGATTCGTCGCTACCAAGAGATCATCGAAGGCGAGCTGCCCGCTGAACAGGATGTCGCGGACTGGATGTCGGCGGCCCAGGTCGAGCTGTCGACCATGTTCAACGCCGGACGCCTGCGCATGGCGCAGTTCCAGAACGAAGCTCGCCTCGCGCTGGAACGTCTGGTGCTGGTGCCCGAAACGCGCGACGCCGCGGCCGCGGTGCTAGAGCCGCTGTATCGCCGCGAAGCGCAGTGGAAGCCACTGATCGACTTGCTAGAGCTGCGCCTGTCAGGCGAAGCAGACACGGGAGCGCGTCGTCAGCTGCTGTCGCAGATCGCAGGGCTTTATGAAAGCGGGCTGAATGACGCCTCGCAAGCCTTCGCGACCTGGGGCCGCGTGCTTTCGGAAGATGCGCAAGACACCGAAGCCCTGCGCGAGCTAGAGCGCCTGGCCGCGCTGCGCCGCGCCTTCGCAGAGCTGGCTGCGCTGTTTGAACAGCGCTTGGAAGGTGCGCACGATCCAGAAGTGCAGCGCGGCTTTGCGCTAAAGCTGGCCGCGCTGTACGAAGAAAAGCTGAAGAGCGAAAGCAAAGCCATCGCGCACTATCGCCGCGTGCGAGAGCTGCCCGGCGACGAGATGGTGGCCCTGGCCGCGTTGGATCGCTTGCTGACCAAGAGCGGAGCCACCAGCGAGCTGTCCGAGATCCTGGAGCGCGAGTCCGAGGTAGCACCCGATGCGGAAGCGCAGGCAGAGTTCCTGTACCGCTTGGGTGACCTGCGTTCGAGCGTGCTGTACGACTTGGATGGCGCGCTGTCTGCCTTCAAGCGCGCGATTGAGCGCAACGCGCAGCACATGGGTGCTCGATCGTCGATGGAGCGCCTGATCGCATCGCCCGCGCATGCGCTGGCTGCGTTGGAAATCTTGGAGCCCCTGGCCGAGCAGGAGCGCGACTTCCAGAAGCTGCTTGAGCTGCTTGAAGTCCGCGTCGGATCGACGACAGGCAAGGCCGAGCGTGCCAGCTTGCTGGAACGCATCGCACAGATTGCAGAAAAGGAAATCGTCGACCCATCGCGTGCCTTTGATGCGGTGGCCCGCGCCTTCATCGAGATCCCGGAAGACACGCGCCTGGCTGATGAGATGGAGCGCCTGGCCAGTGCTTGCGGCCGCGACAGCGATGCTGCCAGCAGGCTGGAAGAAGTGCTCACCAGTCTGGTGTTCACGCAGCACTCAAGCGACAGCGGCCGTCGGCTAAGCGCCGAGCTGAGCCGCGATCTGGGTCTGCGCGCCGCCCGCATCTGGGAACGTCTGTCAGATGACCAGCGTGCCGAGACGCGCTACCAGACCGTGCTGGATCAGGACGGCGAGAACCAGGACGCCCTGGCCGCTCTCGAGCGAATCTATCGTCAGCGTGGCGACTCGGTGCTGCTGGCCGAGATCCTGATCAAGCGCTCGCAGGTCGAAAGCGACACGCGCAAGAAGCGCGAAGCGCTGGCCGAAGCCGCCAAGCTGTACGAAGGCCCGCTGGCCGATGAGTTCAAGGCGATCGAAGCCTGGAAGAAGATCCTCGAGATCGACGAAGGCGATGCACGCGCTCTCGAAGCGCTGGCCGATCTGTTCGAACGGGCCCGTCGCTTTGAAGAGCTGGTCGGCATCCTGCGCGTGCAGGTTCGTCACACCAGCAGCATGGCCGTCAAGGCGCAGAAGCTGGGACGCATCGGTCAGATCCAAGCGGAAGAGCTGGACCGTTCGCCGGATGCGGTTGCGACCTATCGCGAGCTTCTGGACATGCAGCCGAACTCGCTGCTTGCGCTGTCAGCACTGGAGGGCCTGTACAGCAGGCAGCAGTCTTGGCAGCAAGTGCAGGAGGTGTTGACGCGACGCCTGAAGGCTGTGCAGAGCGTGCGTGAGCGCGTCGGTGTCCTGCGCAAGCTGGTTGCCCTGGCGCATGAAAAGCTGCGCTCGACCGATGATGCAATCGGTTACCTGCAGCAGTGGAGCGAGCTGGCTCCAGGCGACGGCGAAGTGCAGCGAGAGCTGGAGCGCCTGCTTGAGCAGAGCGAGAAGTGGTACGACTTGGTCGAAGTGCTGGTGCGCAATGCAGAAGCAGCAGCCAAGGCTGGCAAGACCGAGGAAGAGATCACGCTGTATCTGCGCGCAGCGGACATCTGGGAAAGCAAGGTCATGGCGCCCGAGCAGGCCAAGAAGCTGCTTGAGCGTGTCCTTGAGCGCGATGGCAACAACCTGCGCGCGCTGATGTCGCTGGCTCGCATCTACGAGTCGCAGCACGACTGGGTGCGCTGCAAAGCGACGCTTGAAAAGGCCGTCAAGCTGGCCCGCAGTGGGCCCGAGATGGCAGAGCTGTACTATCGCCTGGGCCGCATGGAAGGCGAGCGTATGGGCGACGCCGCGGCCGAGCCGTACTACGAGCGAGCACTAGAAGTCGATCCGACCAACGCCGAAGTGGCGGAGGCGCTGGAGAAACGGGCACGAGCCCGCGGCGACTTCCATCGCTTGGCATCGCTGCTGGCCGTCCGCGCCGAACGCATGCAGTCCCTGGATCCAGCGAAGCAGAAGGACATCTTCGTCGAGCTGGGCCGCCTGTACGCCAACGAGCTAAAGTCGCCGGAGCACGCGCTGCCTGTGCTGGAGCGCGCCTACCACCTGGCACCCGACGATATGCAGGTGGCAGAGCCTCTGGCCGATCTGTATTACAGCGCGGGCCGTCTGAAGGAAGCACTGCCGCTGTACAAAGTGCTGGTTGAGCGCGCAGGCAAGGGGCGCCGCAGCAAGGACGCCGCGCGCATCCACTTCCGCTTGGGCTCGATCGCGGAACAGCAGCACGACATGGCCCGCGCACTGGAACAGTACAAGGCCGCGTACGCCATCGATGCGGGTCACCTGCAGACGCTGATCGCACTCGGTCGGTTGTACATGGCGGCCCGCGACTGGGAACAGGCGCGACGCATCTATCGATCGATGCTGCTGCAGAACTTGGATCCGCAGGTCGGCATGACCCGCGCCGATGTCTACCTGGCGCTGGGCGAGATCCACGAAAAGATCGGCGAAGGACCCAAGGCCATCGGCATGTACGAGCGCGGCCTGGAGCTGGATCCCAATCACGCTGGCCTCTTGGCTGCCATGGGCCGAGTGCGGCAGTCTTAGCGAGCGTCGCAGGCACGGCGTCTAGCCGCTGTCTGCGCGCCGCGAACCAGGCCTCTACCTCGGTACAACCTCCGTGCAACAGACCATTCCCCCGTTCGTCATCCTGGGCTGCGGCTATGTCGGTACGCGACTGGCGCAGTCGCTGTTAGCCGATGGCGCGCAGGTGCGCGTCTGCGCGCGTCGAACCACGCTGCTCGAGCCACTGCAAGCGCAGGGCGCCCAGGTTCACTACCTGGAAGCCTCGCGCTCGCACCAGTTTGGTCCTGCGATGTTGGGGCTCGATCAGCCCATCGTTGTGTATTCCATCCCCGGCGTCATCGGCATGCCGCAGGGGGAAGCGGTGCGACGCGCCGCGTCTGCCGCACTGCGCGTCCACGCACGCGCCTTTGTCTATCTAGGCAGCAGCGCGGTCTATGGCCGCAGCGAAGGCAACAGCAACGCCGAATGGGTCGATGAAGACAGCTCAACTGTGCCCAGTGATCCAGAAGCCGCGACGCGTCTGGCGGACGAAGCCGCCGTCTCCAGCATCGCGCAGAGCGGCATGCGCACCGTCATGTTGCGACTGGCTGCCATCTATGGACCGGCCTTGGCTCCACACCTGCCGGCCCGCGGCGTACGACAGCGCTTGCGCAGCGGTCAGTACCGTTTGTTCGACGCTGGGCGCTATTACTTTTCGCGCATCTATGTCGATGATCTGGTGCGCGTGATTCGCGCATCGGCCGACTATGCCCTGGGCAGTGGATCCACGCTGTCGACGTATGTCGTCGGCGATGACCTGCCCTGTCCGCAGCTGGAATACGCATCATGGCTGGCCAATCACCTCAAGCTGCCGATGCCGCCCAGCGTGGACTCGCACTTGGTTGGTTCAGGGCAGGTGATTCGCGGACGGCGGCTGAACAATGCGCGGCTCAAGCGTGATCTGAAGCTGTCGCTTCTGTACCCAACGTACCGCGAGGGCGAAGCGCAGATAGACGCCAGCGAGCACTCTGGCACGGTCCCCGCGCTGCGCATGCGTGATGCCACAGGGCAAGCCAGCAACGATGCCGCTGGCAAGCCAGGAACCATGCCCGCGCTGCCGCCGCTTTCGATGGCACAGCACGACACCGATCTGGGCGTGTCCATGGGTGGGTCCGCGCTGGGCGTGAAGTTCGTGCGCATGCCAGCTGGCGAACGTGCCGACCTGACCGTCCCCGCCATGATCCTGTCTGGTTACATCAGCGTCTCGCGGCAAGGACAGGTCGAAGGGGCAGGTCCGCGAACCCTGCTTCCCGTCGGATCCAGCCTGTACAACATCGGTCCAGAGCCGGCCGAGCTTCTGCTTCTGCCCCCGACGTCCTAGACCCCGCACTGCAGCAGGCGACGCCCTCGCCCACAATCGGCGATCCGTGATCAGCGCGGCTTGCGCTTGATCAGAATGCGCCAGCTTTCGCGCTTGAGGATGCGGTGCATCTCTTTCAGCTCGTCGAAGATCTGGATATCACGATTGAACCCGCCCAGCGTCCCGCGGCCGTTTTCGTACAGCCACAGCAGTGCCTGCGTGTCGCTTCGCACCCGATCACTCAGCTGAACAGTCGTACGAAACAGCGTCTCGATGCGCTGCAGATCGGCGCTCCGCGCGGACAGCGCGGTCTGCAGATCGCCGACGCGCGCTTGCAGGGCTTCTAGCTGCGTGGCCAGGCGCGACAACTCGCGCACAAAGGGCTGGCCACTTTCGTACAACGCCCGCAGTCGCGCAGGGGCCGTGTTTGCCTCTGCCGCCTGCAGCTTGTCGCGAAGCGCGGTCGTCACACGTCGAGCCCGCTCGATGTGCAGCGCCAAGCGCAAGAGCTCGGTGGCCGGCATCGTCTCGCGAACATGGGCCGCCAGCATGGACAGCGCACCGCCAAAGTCATGCCAGTCCGGAGCCAGCTCTTTGGTCTCGCGCAGCGCGGACTCCAAGCTGCGATAGACGCGCAGGATCAGAAGGCTCATCTCGGCCGGGTCGACGCCGCGCAGACGATCGCCTTCTTGTACCGCCTCGCCCGGTGGCTCGCTGTTCCACGCCGGGCCGACTTCCAGCTGCGCTTCCGTCAGCAGCGTGGGATTCACCGTGACGATCGTCGAGTTGCGCCGCACGCGCTCGCGGAAGCGCCGCAACAAGCGCACTTCGATGTCGATGAGTGGCGCATTTCCCGTCGAGACTTCCGCTTCGCCACGCTGACCGCGAATGGCCACGACTTCGCCGATCTGCTCACCTGCCAAGCGCAGCGGCGCCCCCGCGTGCAGCGTGCCGATGCGCGCCACATCGATGTGGATCGTGATCGAATCCCCCAGCGTGCGCTCTGCGGTCAGGATCGCAAAGCCCGCGAAAAACAACAGCAGGGCCGCCATGCCCAGCCCCAAGCCCAAGCGCAGTCGATCACTGCTCTCGGCGTCGTCAAATGGCGGTCCCAGGCTCATCGGTCGACGAAACCGGCGCTATTCGCGCCAGAAGAACTTCCACGGGTTGCGCTTCAGATCGCGCGTCAGCTCTTTCAGGTCGTCATAGACCTGCGGATCAACCAACAGCGGTCCGATCGAGCCCTTGCCCTTGCGCAGATCCTGGGTGATGGCGGCGGCGTCACCGGCCAAGACCTGCGCCTTGCCGGCCAGCGCCAATAGCTCATCCAGCGCGCGCAGCACCTTCTTCTTTTCTTCTGGACCGATCATCGCCGTGACGTCGCCTACGCCGTCGAGGACACGCCGCGTCTTTTGAATCAGCGGGCCGATGTCGGTGCGCACTGCCGTGCTGATTGCTTCAATGTTCGCCAAGGTCTTACGAAGCTCTTCCGCATCGCCCAGACCGCGGTCGATCTTGGCCACCAGATCGGCGCTCTCGCTGGTCAGGCGATCGAGATCACCGAGCAGCTTTTTGATCTCTTCACGGTTTTCGCCCAGCAGCTGATCCAAGCTGCGCGCCACCTTGGCACCGGATCGCAGCAGGTCGCGAAAGACCTCTTTGTCCTCGCGCAGCAGGCTGGTCACGGCGTCCAAGAATTCATACAGTCGAGCAATGATCAGATCGGTCCGCGGTGGGTTGATGCCGCGCACGATCGCTTCTGGCTGTAGCTCGGGCTTTTCGTAAGAGCCCGGCGCGATCTCCAGATACTGCTCGCCCAGCACGCCCTGCGTGTTGACGAAGAACTCAGCGTCTTGGTGGATGGCTGCACGGGCCCGCTGTTCCAGGCGCACCACCAAGCGCACTTGCACGCGGCGTCCGACCAGCGGATCCAGCTGGCCCCCCATGAAGCGGACCTCTTCGACTTTTCCGACGCGAATGCCTGAGATCTTCACCGGCGCTCCGCTGTGGATGTTGCCCGAGAAGTCGTAGTCGACATACACGCGAAAGCCCGGCGACAGCGACAGTCCACCGAGCAGAGCCACGAACGCGATCAGCACGCCGACGGACACCACCACCAGCGCGCCCACTTTCAGCTCTAAGGCCTTCATATCGGGGCGAATCTATCACAAGGCCGGCGAGCGCAGGGGCCCAGACAAAGCACCGCGCGGACGGAATCGAACATCGCGTAGTTGCATGAGCCAACAGACGCTGCAGGCAATTCGCGATATGGTCTCTGTATGATCCGTCGACGAATCCGTGCTGTCTTGGCTTCTGCGCTCCGCCGAATTTTTCCGTCGCTGTGCGCGCTGACCTGGCTGGCCCTTGGCCCTGTGGGCTGTGGCAGCGATGGCAATGGCGGCCCCCCTGATCCGACCCCACCCGATGCGGGCACGCCCCCGGTCGCAGGACCGGCAGGAACCGCGCAGCTAGTTGCCAGCGTGGCCGAGCTTTCCACGACCGCGGAACACCTGCAGCTAACGCTGGTCGACGTCGGGCAAGGCGACGGCATGGTGCTGACGTTTCCCGACGGAACGGCCGCTGCCATTGATGGCGGGCCCGATCGTTTTGCCGCCTATCGCGATTACCTGAGCGCCGCAGTAAAGGCGGGCCTGCGCCTGCAGACCGTGCTGCTGTCGCACGGACATTCAGATCACTACACCGGGCTGACCACCGCGATCGACTGGCTGCCCAAAGACTGCAGCGCTCGCGTCTTTGACCCTGGGTATGACCGTCCTGACATCCCCGGCTATCAAAGCTTCAAGGCCGCCGCCGGCTGTCGCTATCGCACGCTGGGCAAAGGCATGAGCCTGGCCCTGTATCCGTCGGTGAATATGGAAATTCTGGCTGTCACGGACACGCCGTATCCCATGCCGGACAGCGCGGGCGTCAACAACACATCCGCGATCACCTACGTGCGCTTCGGTCGCTTCGCGCTGCTGCTGATGGGCGATGCGCAGACCGAAGCCGAACGCAGCCTGTGGAACGAACGCAAAGACAACCTGCGCGCCAACGTGCTGAAGATCGGCCATCACGGCAGCTGCAATGCGACGGCTAGCAGCCTGCTTGCATCCGTCGCCCCGGACTACGCGCTGATCGGCGTCGGCCGTCCCAACGACTACAACCACCCGCACTGCCAGACCATCAACAAGCTCAAGGCGCGCGGCACACACTGGCTGCGCAGCGACTCGAACGGCACCATCACCGTCGAAACCGACGGAGAAAAGTACGCAGTCCGCTTCGCCATGGGCAGCCAAGATGACACCCGCTGCCCAAACAGCTGTGCCGGCGCTCCTGACTTTTAGGCGGTCGGACGCGCGTGCTGCGCGATGATCTCGGGATCGCAGCAGTCCAAGCGGACCTCTTTCGGACCCAGCCACAAGGCATCGCCGAACACGGCATTCCAGCCCGCGTACAGCCACGCCTGCAGTGCATCCAGCGGTCCGACGCGCAGACGCGCCGCATAGCGCGTGAAACCAGCCAGGTCTTTGAACTGGTCCATGCCGATCATCAAGTTCTGGCTGTCCAGCAAGTTGGGCGGAATTGGGCGAGCCGGCTGGTGCGGATCCTTCCGAATCGCGCGCACCTCGTGAATCAGTCGCGCATGGTACGAACCGTCTTCAATCAGCGAAGTCAGCGCCCGCTGATGCGGGTGCGTCCCGTCGAGGATCGCCTGCGCCTGCCGTTCCATTTCTTCTTCACCTTGCGGATGCGCACGCAGTAGCACGATGTCGTAGATCGGGTGGCGATGAAACGTCTGCAGCACGTGGTGGATGATGGCGTCGCGCGGCGCAAACATGCCGGCCGGATCCAGCATCGTCGCCGGTCCCGAGACGAAGCGACGGAAGTTGTGAAAGAACCACGGAATGCCCTGGCTGCGATAGAAGACCTTGGTCTCTTCCGCGGCGGCCAGCATCATCTGGTCGCGCGCCGCCACCAGAAGCTGGCTGTTGGTCGGCACCTCTTGCACGTGGCCTAGCTCGCGCAGACGAAGCAGGCGCGCGCGCACCAGCGCGGGACGGAAGAACGCCAAGACCAGCGAGACGAGCTGCACCAGCTTGTCCCAGTTCTGTCGCGGCCCGCCGATGACATCCAGCATCAGCGACAGAGACGATCGCCCCTGCCAGCTGGGACGCGTAGCGTGCTGGCGCTCGGCCATCTGCGCCGACGATTCCGACGACACTGCCTGCGATGGAGCCTTCATCTGGTTCGCATGGTTGCGCCATTTGGCCGCAGGCGCAAGAAGCAGAACAAGTGGCAACAAATGCGCAACCTCCCTCTCTGGGTCTTGGATAATCGTTAAGGCCCGAACGCGCGGATCGTCTTTGGGGGAGGAACGATGGCCAGCGGTGATCAGCTTATGTGCTCGACGACAAGCACGCCGACTGCGAGCACGCAGACGCAGGCCAAGTCGCAGTCCTCTGTGGTCATGCCCGGGCTGCTGTCACCGATCCTGCCCATGTCGCCCACAGCAGCGCCGACCTTGCCCGATCAAGCCGCACAGACCGGCTGGATGTCGTCGTTCTGGCCGCAGTGGCAAGACCCGCTGTGGCCGCTGTCGCCCGCCCCGCCCTTGTTGCCGTCCGCAACGCCTGCAACCACGGCAACGCCTGCAACCACGCCCGCCGATCCCGGCCAGACTGCGGCGACACCGCCGACCACACAGACGCCACCAGCGACGACGAATCCAACGACTGATCCGCAAGCGCAGACTCCGCCAGAGCCCGATCCCAAGAAGATCTCGGCTGCTGCCAACAACTTGTTCAAAGCCATGGACGGCCTGGGCACCGATGAGTCCGCCGTCCACAACGCGATGCGCGGCATGAACGCGGCCGAGATCGCGGCGCTCAAGCGCGAATACCAAGATCACTTCGGCCGCGACCTGATGTCCGACGTCCGCGACGAGATGAGCGGCGAAGATCTGGAAGAAGCGGAAGCGATGCTGACCGCCGATCCAGTGCAGTCCGCTGTCGCGCAGCTGAACAACGCAGCCAACGGCGGAATGTTCGGCTGGGGCACCGACGAAGCCAAGATCAACGACGTCCTTAGCAAGCTGCCGGATGAAGCGACGCGCAAGAAAGTCGCCGAAGAATACGAAAAGAAGACCGGCACCAAGCTGGATCAGATGCTGCAGGACGAGCTGTCGAGCTACGACCTCGATCAGTCCAAGGCGCTGCTGTCCGGGGACAAGAATTCAGCTGCCGCCATCAAGCTGGATCAAGCGATGAACGGCGGGCTGTTCGGCTGGGGCACTGACGAAAAAGGCGTCTACGACGCGCTGGCCGGCTGCAAGACCAAGGAAGAACGCGATGCCATGGCGAAGGCGTACAAAGATCGCACAGGCGAAGACCTGGGCGCCGCCTTCGGACGCGAGATGTCTGGGGCTGAAAAAGATGTCGCGGACTCGATGCTGGCGGGGGACGAAGCAGCCGCTGCGGCAGCCAAGATCAAGGTCGCAGCCGAAGGCTGGGGCACCGACGAACAGTCGATCTACAAAGAGTTCGAAAACATCACCGCGTCGGAAAAAGATCCGGTCAAGGCCAAGGCCAAGCGCGACGCTCTGATCGCCGTGTACAACGAAAAATACGGCGACAGCAAAAACGGCGGCGAGTCGTTTGACCAGATGATCGGCAGCGAGTTCAGCGGCATGGATCGCGAAAAAGCCGCCATGCTCGCGCAGGAAGGCAAGCTAAGCGACACCTTCGCGCTGAAGTACGCCATGCACTCGGGCCCCTTCGGCGGCATGGGCACCGATGAAGCGCTGCTGCGCACGACGCTAGAAGGCAAGACGGCGGAACAGATCGCCAAGATCAAAGCCGACTACCGCCAGGCGTACGGGCACGAGCTAACCGATGACATCGGCGGCGAAGTCGATGGTCGCGATGGCTTTGAGATCGGCCAGATGCTCAAGGGCAAGCCGACCACACCACAAGAGATGGCCGATCGCGCCAACGAAGCCTGGGAGTTCGAGCGCGGCAGCGGATCAAGCTGGCTGTCGAACGGCGTCATGGACATCTTCAGCAACCGCGGCGCCGTGCTGGACATGCAGCATGCTCGCATTCAAGAGACCTTTGAAAAGTCCAAGGCCGACGGTGCCATCGATCCCGCCGAGGCCAAGCGCGTCGAACAGCTGTTCGGCTGGCAGGGCCAAGACGTCAAGAACTACCAAGAGGCGAAGGACTCGGTCGCCAACACCACAGCGACGGTGGCCACGATCGCAGCCGCAGCAGCACTGACCGCGGCATCGGGCGGAACCGGAGCGCCGGCCTTGGTGGCGGCGCTAAGCGGCATGGGCGCATCGACGACGGTCGCTTCGGGCTTGGCGGTGGGTGGCATCGCATTGGCAAGTGGTGTCGTGGGCCAAGGTGCGAAGTGGGCCATGCTGGGCGATAGCTATGGCGCGCAGGATGCGCAGATCGACTTCGCCAAGAATGCTCTGAACGCTGTGACGGCGGGCGTCGGCAAGGGGCTTGAGCCAGGCATCAGCAACTTCTTGGGCATCGCCGCCAAGGAACAAGGCAAGATTCCGCTGACCTTTCTTGAGGGCTTCCAAAAGAGCGTGCTCACCGACGGTTTCACCAACATGAGCGGCGCCCTGATCAACACGGCCTTCGACGAAAAGGCGTACCAAGGCGACGACTTCTTGGGCGTGCTGGGCAAGAACCTGGCGATGGGGACGGTGACCACGGGCATGGGGGCGATTGGCAAGGGCCTGTCCACACCGGTGTCCGATCTGGTGGGAATTCCGCGACAGGCAAGCGGCAGCTTCGCTCCGGCGACGCTGATGCAGACCATCGCCAAGGATGGGATCTTGGGTGGCCTGGGCGGCATGGGCAGCGGCGTGACCAGCGCGCTGTTCGACCCCAGTAGCTGGAACACCGCCGGTGGCTTCTTCGGCAACATGCTGGAAAAAGGTGGCATGGGCCTGCTGTCCGGCGGCCTGAGCAAAGCGGCAAGTGGCGGCATCGACAGCCTGATGGGCAGCAGCACCAGCAGCCCGCAGCTTTGGGGCTTGCTCAAAGGCGGCCTGAAGAGCACCGCCGAGACCGGCATCAGCAACGCTTTCAACCCCGCGGCGTGGACCGGTGACCAAGCCAAGCAGTGGCTGACTGCGATGCTGCCAGCCATCCTCAAGGGCAGCACCGGTGATGCCAACAAGGCACGAGGCGACGTAACCAAGGCACGACTGGCTGCAGAGTCAGCCGCCGCGAACGCGGGCAGCAATCCACCGGCCACCGAGACCCCGCCCGCGACGCAGACCCCGCCCACAGCGACAGAGACGCCGCCCGCCGCGACACAGACACCGCCAGCCAGCACGCCGACAACGGCAGCGGTCAGTGCACCGACGCGCGAGCTGTTTCCGAACTCTCCGCTTTTGGACGACGCGGCCGTGATGGAACGCCTAGGGCGATAATGCCGCAAGCCCAGCCCGAGGCTGTGATAGGCTAGATCGCATGTCAGGCAAGCTGTTTGCTACGTTACTTATTGTTGTACTTATCTCGATCGTTGGATTCATTATTTGGGCGAATTTTCGATATAAGAAAATGGTCTCTGAACGCCAGACTCTGCACAAACAGCTGGGCCTGGTTCCCGTCTCTGACTTCCCCCTGCAGTCCGAGCTGCGCGGTGGCCCTGGCACCGTTACCCACTGGGAATCCGACGCGTATCAGTTTCCCAAAGGGGAATTTGCCGGCGGATATTTAATCTACACTCGCCTTTATTCGCAAAATCCTGCCGATGTCCGGGATCCCGTCGAACAGGAGCGAATTATCACCGGTGTCCGACGCTTTATCACATTACACATTCCTGCCAATCGGAATATCTCTGATTCTTGGATTGCCGACTGGCAGGCGCAAGTTAACCAAAAGCTGCCGCATCCACGTCGTCAATTAAGCCTGATTCAGCGAATGCCCGACGGCAGTGTGCAAATGCGCTGGGAAGTCGACCAAGAGCTGAAGGACTGGGTGATGGCGATTCTGAAAGACACCCTCCGTTCGTTGCCCAAAACGCCCGGAGGGAATCATGAATAGCCCCGACCCACACTTTGATGTCCACGCCAAGGCGATGGCCCTGCTGTCGCAGTTTGTCCAACCGGGCTTGCTGGCGCATCGCTTGGACCTGCTGCTGACGCTGCGACCGCAGCCCGAAGACTTCGGTCGCGTCTTCACCGCCGAAGCGGTCGAGGGCGCGCGCGATGCGTACCTTTCGCTGTGGGCCAGCCCGCAGCCGCTGAATCCACCGTCGCATCAGACCCTGGTTGAGCTGCACGTAGCGACGGCGCTTGAGCTAGGCAGCGGCAGCCCGACCGCGCGCGAATTCCCCGGCGGCTATGCACAGATCGCATCCCTTTTGCAGCCCGATCGCCTCTGGGTCTGTTGGCGCTTCGGCACGCCCGGGCAAAGCGGCGGCGTCCTGTACGACGGGCTGGTCTGGCTGGATGACCGTTTCGCGTGGTTCCCCAAGCCGTGGCGCTTTTTGGCGAACCGCCCGGGCAGCACGTCGACCTCTTTCGCTAGCAGCACCGCCAACGCCGTCGTCGGCCAGTGGGACGACTAAGCGCGCGTCGCAGTTGTCAAGCCTTCAGCACAAGGCGACCGATGCTGTGCGCCAAGCCCTGCGCGGCTGAAATCCGGTTGCGTACCGTCGCAAAGTTTGCGATACGTGCCGGCCATGGCTGCTGCCCGCTCTGCGCTCTCGTTCGCGCGATCTGCCGACGAGAACATCATCACCATCGATACTGACTCGGCCCCGCGCATCCTGTTTTACGGCGAGGACTTCCTGTGCGAAGACCTGCCGGTCGGCACGCGCGTGATCTATCCCCGAAAGCCGATCGCCGGTCTGCCCAACCCGCGCGCCGCCATCCGCTATGCGCTGCACCATCCCGAATCGATGGAGCCGCTGCACGCGCTGTTGGAACCGGGCATGAAGGTGACGATCGCCGTCGACGATATATCGCTGCCGCTGCCGCCGATGGTGCGGCCGGATATTCGCGAGACGATTCTCGACATCGTGCTTTCGATGCTGGCCGATCACGGCGTCGATGACATCCACATCATCATCGCCACATCGCTGCATCGGCGCATGCACGACTTCGAAGTGCGGCGCATGGTCGGCGACAAGATCTTCGACGCCTTCTGGCCGGATCGCCTGTACAACCACGACGCCTGCGATCCCGATCAGCTGGTCCAGGTCGGCAAGACCGCGCACAACGAAGTGGTCGAGACCAACCGTCGCGCGCTTGAGAGCGATCTGGTCATCTACGTCAACATCAACCTGGTGCCGATGGATGGCGGTCACAAGTCGGTCGGCGTCGGGCTGTGCGGCTACGAAAGTCTGAAGGCGCACCACACGCCCAAGACCATCGTCGAGTGCGATTCGTACATGGATCCCAAGCGCTCGGCACTGCATCGGTCCGTCGATCGCATCGGTCGCGTCTGCGAACAGCACATGAAGGTGTTCCACATCGAAACCGTGCTGAACAGCCGCATGTTTTCCGGCCCGCTCGACTTCTTGATGAAGAACGAAGACGAGTTTACAGAGGCCGACACGCTGAAGTTCCAGGCCATCAAGTGGACGCTCAAGCGCACGCCGCGCGCCCTGCGCCGCGAAGTCTTCATGCGCACGCCATCGCCATACGAGCTAATCGCCGTGCACGCCGGCAAGGCCGAAGAGGTGCACGAAAAGATCCTCGCCAAAAGCTACGAACAGTACAGCGTCCCCGTCGAGGGCCAGGCCGATATCCTGATCACCGGAATCCCGTACATCTCGCCGTACAACGTCAACAGCAAGGCGCTAAATCCGCTGCTCGTGCAGGTGATGGCGCTGGGCTACTTCTTCCACATGTATCGGCACAAGCCGCTGCTCAAAAAGGGCGGCGTCTTGATCTGCACGCACCCGTGCAACGATGCGTTCGATCCGGTGCATCACCCCAGCTACATCGAATTCTTCAACCGCCTTTTGCCCGAGACGCGCGACGCGTACACGCTGGAAAAGAAGTACCAAGACGAGTTCGCGTACAACCCGACGTACATCGAGATGTATCGACGCGGCAACGCCTATCACGGCGCCCACCCGTTTTACATGTGGTACTGGGGGCAGGCCGGTCGCGAGCACTGCAGCGACGTCATCGTCGTCGGCAGCGAGAACCGTACGGTCCCCGATCTGCTGGGCTGGAAGCGCGCCGACACGCTGGCCGAAGCCATTTCAATGGGTCGGGCTCGCATGGGTCGTTCGGCGCAGGTCACCATGCTGCACCACCCGCCGATCCTGATCTGCGACATGAAGTAACCGCACGTCGTACCCCGCTTCGCCCCGTCGCCCCGCCCGCCGATCTGCATCGCCTGATTCCTGCCCAGGGAACCGCCGCCCGTTGTCGCCCGTATCTTCATTGAACGGTCGGA
>JAYRFD010000966.1:0-9775 GCA_041908565.1 Polyangia bacterium
CCCCCGAAGGACTTCTGCGGCTAGAGCTACCGCTGTCGCCCGTCTCTGCGACGCCTGATGCACCGCCGCGCGCCAGCCCCGTGCAGCCGCTGCGCACACCCGGCGGTCGTGAGCTGCTGTTTTCGCTGGTCGCGGTACGCGCTCCCAAACAGAACCTGGCCCTGACTCCGCCGTTTTCGGCCGTGCCCGATCTGCTGCCCGCGCCGATCTTGTTGAAGCTGCACGGCCAGACCCTGATGGCGGAGCTAGACGCATCGGCCCCAGCGACGGGACGCGGACGAGATCGCCACAGCCTGTACTACGACGCGTACGACCCCAACACGCGCTGTGAAAGCTACACGCTGCTGCCCAATTCGGCAGTCGCCAGCTTCGATGTGGGGCATCGCCGAACCCGCGTGCAGCGCATCCACTACGCCAGCGTGATCGCCGCTGGATCCGGGGCAGCCGATCGTCTGACTCTGACCCTGCCCGAGCTGCAGAGCGAATTTTCCGTCGCTGGCCCAATCTTGCGCTTGGCGGTCTTGCACACCAGCCCAACCGCAGAAGACAGCGCTGCGACCCACGTGTTCGTCGTTCTGATCGCGCCCTAGCGGCTGGGACGATGCGGTCGGGACGATGCGGCTGGTCCCGACGGGGAGTACCACACATCTGGGCGGGCACGGCCATTCCAACCGTCTGGCGCCTTGAACGGCTACGTTTTGCGCAGGCCAGCGGCCCCCCATCAGGGCCAAGTCTCTCGATGCCTTGCCTCGGTCAGAATTTTCTGCCGAAGACGGAACGTGTCATCCGCAGAAGGGGCCAACCGCCGATTCTTTCCGGTTTGTGCGCTTATTCAACCGGGTAGTTGACAGTTTTGAGCACTCGTACGATCTGATCGCAGTTGGCCTGTCCGCGCTTCAGCATGCCCAGCTGTTCGGTGATAACCAGCTGCATGCGGCTGCTGCCGTTGTAGGCCGCAATTACGCGCTCGTCTGCGGGTCCGCCAAACGGCTCCAGCTTGCATTCGGTCGCCATCGCGGTCCGGAATCGCTGCAGTGGCTCGGGTGCCTGCGCCACCGCCCCGGCGCCCGATCGCCAGACGACCAGGCCGACCACGGCGCCGACCGCCACCAGCGCCAAGACCATCCCTGAGGTGCGCATGCTGGAGCCGCCGCTGCCGATGCGCTCTCCAGGCTCATTCGTCGATGCTTTTACGTCCGCCATCACCATCCTCCTTGCCCGACAAGTTAAAGACGACCTATCAACCCACTTTGCAGTGTGGGCGCGTGAACTAATATGCGCAAGGCATTCTTTGAAATAAAAAGGATTGGAACCTCGATCCTATCCAGAGCAAATGCGGGTTTAATGACAGTTTTTCTTTTATTTCTATCCTGCCATTTATTTTGAAAATTTATCGTCGCTGGGTCATTTCCTTATTTGGAAAAATGGCGCCGACTACCAGGGCGGGGAACAAGGCAGAGCGACTGTCGAGCGCAGCCTCTGGTTGGCTCCGCTTTCGGTCTGTCTAAGACGCATGCCCGGAAGGCCGTACGGGATCGGGCTTGGCCACGATCGTCAGCGACGAAAAAGCACGCCGGGTGAGGCGGAGCGGGGCAGCGTTTCTATAGCTCGGCTGCTTCTGCCCGCGCTTGATGCCACGACGGCGGTGGCGGCGGAGAAAAAGGAGCCAGCCGGGCGCCCAGGTTGGCGGCCCGCGCCAGCAGGCGACACAGCGGTCGCAGCACGGCAGAAAGACTGGCGGCCTGCAGCAGTTCCTGACGCAGCACCGAATCGATTCCTCCGCACAGGCCAAGCAAGAAGAAGCAAAGCAGGATCGATCCCACACCCGCGACGAAGAACAGCCCAACGGACCACGCCGGACCGGTCCAGCCCAGCGTGCTAAACAGCCAGGTGATGGCGCTCCAGCAAGCGAAGTTACAGGCTGCAGCGACGATGGGAGCGACCAAGGTCGTGAAGATGGGAACCTGCAGACGCGCGATCGTGCGGTGGTTGATCGACCAAGCCAGCACGCACTTGATCACCAGTGCACTGAGGGCCGCCAGATAGATCCCGACAAACTGGAAGCGCTGCACAAACAGAAAAAGGAGTCCCAAGCGCAGAGCCTGTTCGACCAACATGATGAACATGGTCGTCCCCGTTCGCCCGGCGCCCTGCTGCAAAGCGTCGGTCAGCCACGCCCACGGCAACAGCAGACCCGACAGCGCAGCCAGGGCCAGGTAGCCTTCCGCCATCGTCCACTGCCCCCCCAGGGCCCCGCGGACATAGAACGCACCCGTCGCCATTAGCAGCGAAAACACCGTCACGGAAAACAGCGTGCCCAGCTGCAGGTACCTGCTGATGCAGTACTGCACAAGCTTGGTCTTGCCGGTGCTAAGCGCCTCCGACACCGCGGGCACCGCGCTTTGATAGAAGCTCCACGCGAAGAAGTACAGGAAGGTCAGGCGGTTGTGCAGAAGGTCGCGGATTCCCAGCCACGTTGGAAAGTCGCGCAGCCAGCGGATGATGATGAGGGACTCTAAAAAGGAAGTTAGGCGGAACGGTTCCTGCCCAAGTGTGAGCTTCAGCCCAAACCACAGCTGGCGCTTGGCGGTATCCCGACCGAACTGCGCCAAGAACAGCGTCCCGACGGGAATTTTCAAGCGAGACAAGGCGACAAGGCCCATGGCCAGGACAACAAAGGAATTTGCGAAGGCCCCAACTCCCATACCCAAAGCAGCGCCGTGCGCTTCGCCAAATGCCGGATGGCTTTGCCCCCACGCACGAAAAAGGAGGATGAAGGGAATCGGAATTAGGAAGCTGAACAGCCGCGATTCCAGAAAGTCGAGCAGGTTGTAGTAGTCAAAGCGCTGCATCGCCTGACACAGAAACTTTCCAACCGCGGGGAAGGCCGGCTGGCAGGTGCCGGCGTACAGCAGCACAAAGGGTGCATACAGCGCATAGCTCGACAGCGGCAGATAGCCCACGGCCACGGCGACCAGCAGCGACGCTTCCAGAAGGCGCGAAAAGACCTGAAACCAGATGTAAAACTGAACGTCGGCAAGCGCGCGCTGCTGCGTGCTTGGATCCGGGCTGGCGCGGTGCTCTGCAAAGTACTTCACGAAGGCGGTCTGCGTGCCCAGATCGAAGGTCATCCACAGGATGAACAGCGCATCGGCGGTGGTGCGCCACAGGCCATCTGCCTCGGGAAATGGTTGCACGCGGCGCGCCAGCAGGGACTGCATCGCGAAGTACGGACCGATCAGCACCAGCATGTTGGCAAGCAGCGTCAGAAGCCCGGACAGCGGACGAGCAAACGGCAGAATCGGCGCTTCGGCGGGTCCATTTTGCCCAGTCGCTCCCGCGTTTTCTTCGGCGATGTGCGGCTGACGCGCGGCATGGACCGCATGCAAGAAGCGCTCGGCAGCGTCGCCATTTTGCCGCCCGCGGCGTCGCGCAACGCGAAATGCAGCGAAGGCCACACCCCAGGCCAGAAGCAGCGCAAGTCCGATCAAGCGACGCGTGTTGGGACCGGGCAGCGGGGACTGCGCGAAGTCTGCGAAACGCTGCGGCGACGCGCCACTGGCCTGGCAGGCCGCGACATAAAGCAGATAGTTGAAATAGGACCAGCGCAGCAAGCGCGATCCAGGTGATGTCTGCTCGACCGCGTCGGTGTCGAAGGCCAGCAGCACCGCCCCGGGTCGATACGCCAGCACGACGGAGCCATCTTCGGATCGCAGCAGCGCGTGCGCCTTCCCTTCGGCCAACTCCCGTTTCCACGATTCTGGGATCGGAAGCGGAATGAAGCTGGCCGGGGCGCTCTGCCAGTTGATGTCGCAGACTCCTGCCC
The DNA here is from genome assembly GCA_041908565.1 of Polyangia bacterium. Classification (GTDB taxonomy): domain Bacteria; phylum Myxococcota_A; class Polyangia; order Palsa-1104; family JAEUJZ01; genus JAEUJZ01. Next base: position 3,827 of record JAYRFD010000966.1, read on the forward strand.
CGCGCTGGCTGCAGTCTGGCGCTGTCGCCGCTTGCGGTGTCCGGTTGGCCAGCGCGCTCCCCGTCGGTGCGGTGCCGAGGACAAGATCCACCGAATCAGGGGAGACCAGGCGGAAGTGGTCAGCCACCTTGGACTGCGCCGCTGCCGTCGGACTGCAGATCACCGTCAGCGCAAGGACAAGCCACAGCACCCGAAACATCGGCGGAGCTTATCACCGCCGAGTCCTGGCAAGTGCGCTCAATGCCGTTGGCGAACTTGCCGCGGGCAAGCAGAACCCAAAGCCAAGGGAGGAATCAGAGAAGAAATCACGAGAGGAAGTCGCAGGACGATGTCGAGGGACGATGTCGAAAGGGTCGATGATTAGCGCGAGAGCCAACCCCACAGCCGCTTGGCGCCGTTGGCCACCGACGATGCTCCGCTGCGGATGGCGCTCCCCGCAGAGCTTGCCAGGTTGCTGGCTCCGTTCATCACGGTGTTGGCCCCGTTTCGCAGAGCCGTTCCCGCCGTCGACAAGCCGCTGCGGACTGCGTTGCCGGCTGAGCTTGCAAGATTCGAAGCCCCCTGCAGGACATTGCTGCCCAGGTTCTTGGCCCCCTGCCAGGCCTGCCCCGCGGCATGACCGATGCCCGCGACCGCGACGTTGCCCAGACCGCCAACCATTCCCAGCGCACCGACGGGGCCAAGCTCGCGCGCCGTGTTGAACGCGTTGCTGATGCCGCCCCAGGCTTCGCGCCCCGTGTTGGCCAGCCAGCTTCCGGCCCCCTGCACTCCGTTCATGATTCCGCGACCGGCGTCACCCAACGAGTTCCAGTTGCGCGCCCCCTGCACGAAGTTCGAGATGCCCTGGCCAGCTTCGTTGATCTTGCCGCCCGTCCAGTCCGCGGCATCCATGCCCATGACGCGCCCGCCGAAATATCCGCGCAGACCTTCGGAATAACGACGCGCATCGGGTGAATAGCGGTCGCCGTTCGCATCCATTTCCGCTTGCGTATCGGCGACTAGCTGACGGTCGGCTTCTCGCGTGTTGCGGATGCCCTGCCAGCCGAACATGTTTTCGCCGTTTAGCGACTGGAAGTAGCCGTGATCGTGCCGCTGCGCCGCCGCATCCATGCCATCGATGGCCTGGTAGCGCGGATTGTTCATCAGCGTCGGATCGTGATACGGGTCGTAGCCGGGATTGGCCTGCGTCTGCTGGTTAATGTAGTTCTGGTTTTCCGTCACCATGCGGTTTCCGGGACCAGCCCAGTTGCCGTAGGAAACCATGCGCCCCAGCCCGCCCTTGATTCCGTCGCCCGACCGCCAGTCATTGCCCGGATCGGTATAGGAGTGGTGGCCGTCGTACGGTGTGCTCTCGAAATCGTTCGGCATGTGACCCTCTTGCCGTCGTGTTCACTGTGGCCACGCGCAAGTCCAACGCCCCCAGCCGTCCCCCCAGCCCAAAGCCCGCGGCCCGTTTTCGGCTTTGCTCGTAGATCAGTTTTCGATCCTATCGCGCGCCCCGTTGCGTCTCGCCAAGACATTGTGGTGATGTAGAAGCATCCGCCGGCAGACGCGGTCGAAAACAGGCTGGTTTGTAGCCGCCACCGACGTATCTGTCTGCGACAACCAACCACACAGTGGCAGGCAGTAGGATGTCCATGCGCAAGATCCTGTTGGGTGTAGCCGCCGGAGCCATCAGCTTGGGCGCGGTCCTGTTGTCTCGCGGCAAAGACAGCACGCGATCGGAAGTCGGAAAAGCCGAAGGCTGGGTGCGGGCGGCGCGCTTGGCGCAGGGCATCGATCATCCGCTGGGCGTGGCGCTAAGCGGCGACTACGTCTACTTCACCGCGGGCGGCTTCGCGCGCGCCAAGAACGCCGTGTTTCGCGTGCCTGCGCATGGGGGCCCTATCGAGATGCTGGCCTCGCTAGACGTGTACCCGACGGGCGACTTGGCCGTCGACCAAGACCATGTGTACTTCACAAGCGAACAGGGCAACGTCGTCCTGCGCGTCGCCAAGACCGGCGGCGCCACGTCGATCGTCGCGCAGGTACCGGCGCCAACTCAGCTAGCCGTCGACCAGACTCATGTGTACTTCGTCAGCTTTGTTCGGCAAGAGCCAGGTGGACTGGTGCAGCGCGTGCCGAAGCTGGGCGGACCGCCGGAAGTACTGGCCAGCGGTCACTTGGGCCTGGACAACTTGGTCGTCGATGAGCGCGATGTTTACTTCCGCAGCAACAGCGGCCTGTGGCGCGTGCCCAAGCAGGGCGGCCCAGCCCAAAGCCTGTGGACGCGCCGCCCGACGCAAAACGCGCTGCGCTTGGCTGGCGACACGACACACCTGTACTTCCTGCTGGAACGTCCCGGCAGCGGCAAGTACAGCCTGGCCCGCCTGAGCAAGTCCGGCGGTGAGCCCGAGATCATCGGCCCCGTGGTCAACGCCAACGCGCGCCTGGCCCTGTCGGAAACCCACGTCTATTTCTTCCGGCAGGCCAGTCTGACGCAGGACCTACTGGCGAAGGTTGCCAAGGCCGGTGGCGAGCCCGAGACCGTCGACGGATCCGGGCACAGCACGGGCTATCTTGCGGTGGCTGGCGGCGACGTGTACTTCAGCGACATCAACACGGTCTATCGCGTCGCCAAGTAAGCCGCATCATTGTGTGCCGCGGGGCCGCGTCTTCTTGATAAATTGCCGCCGTGAACGCACAGGAACTTGCACGTTACAAAGCCAAGCTGGTTTCCATGCGGGACGAGATCATCGCAAGTGGTCCCGCCAAGATCGAACCCAACCGGCAAGATGCAGCGACGGTGGGCGTGGCAGATGAAGATGCGCAGGCGCTGTCCGAGATGCTGCAGACCTTGGCATCGCAACAAAACAAGAAGCAGGCCGAAGTGGTCGGCAAGATCGACCGCGCCCTTCGCAAGATGGAAGCCGAGCCCGATGACTTCGGCGTCTGCGAAGAGTGCGGCGAAGACATTCCCGAGAAGCGCCTGGCCTTCATGCCGTACGCGACGCTGTGCATCGAATGCCAAGCCGCCCAAGATCCCAAGCGCGGCGAGCGGCGCCGTCACGTCGGCGACTTCAAGTAGCCGACTCAGCGAGCCGCCAACGAGGGGGCTGTCCCTGGGCTGGGCAACAGGTGTAGCGTAGCGCCCATGTCCACCGACGGTTCAAGCGCGCTGTCTTTGTATTCCGACTTTCTGTCTCCGCCGCTTTTGGCACGGCTTTTGGCCGATTCCGACGCGGTGCCCGGCGTGGCAGGGCTGCGGGTGGCGCGTGGACTGCGCGCGGACTTCCCAGCCACCGAAACGGCAGAGGCGCTGTCCCTGGTCTGCGCCGTCTATCGCGCAACACGGGACAAGCTGGCCGCCGTGCTGACACAGCGTCGGTACGACCGCGCGTTCTGCGATGCCCAGACCGCCGCGCTGGTGGCCCACAACCGCGACCTGCCGTTCCGCGATCCCGGTTATCGCACGGTGATCGGACTGCGAGATGAACACGGTCGAATCGTCTGCGGCCCGTCGGAAAATCCGCCCACAGCGCAGCACGTGCAGGTGCCGGCGTTTCTGCAAGGCGAACAGATCACGCTGTTTGGTCCGCCCGACACCGCTCGACTTTCGATCAACGCGATGAATGCCCTGCATCGCAAGCGTCCCGACGAGCCCGCGCTGGTCGAACAGCTTGTCGCCGAGTCCGGTCAAGTGCCGCGCTGGGGCGCCGACGATGAAGACAGCAAGACCCCGATCATGAGCAGCTTTCTGCGGGCCTGCGAAAACCTGCAGGGCTGCTTTGCCGGCACTCTGTCATTTACGGACGCGTCGCGCGGTCGCACCTACAAGCTGGCCAGCACGGGCTTGGCGCTGCCCATCAAGCGCATCCCGGGTCTGGCGCTGCCCGACGGGAATCACTTGTTCGATGGGCAGCCGCTGCCGCTGCACCTGTTCGATCTGGTGCTGCATATTTGGCACAACCGCCACCGCCCGCAGGCCCTGGTGCTGTACGTGCCCAAACTGGAAACCGAGCACGAAGCCGCGTACCTGCGCGCCCTGATCGACGAAATCGAAGCGCGGATCAAGACCTACGATCCGACGTACCAGCCCGGCCACGTGCGCGTGATCTTGGTGTTTGAAAACCCGCGCGCGATCTTCCGCATTCGCGAAATGGCGGCTGCGCTGGGGACTCATTTCTTGGGCGGCAGCCTGGGCTGGCACGACTTTCTGGCGTCGACGGCCCGCCTATTTCGCAACGACCCACGCTATCGCATCCCCGTGAAGGCGGATCCCAACATCGTCATCAACAACATCCGCGAATCGCACCGCATCTTGGTCCGCGATCTGGGACCGATGGGCGCGTTGAAGATCGGCGGCATGTACGGTGTGCTGCCCGAAGAAGGCAACGCCGCATCGCACGCCATCAGCTTGGTCGGCTTTATCAAAGACGTCACCACCCAGCTTCGTCGCGGCCTGGATGGTTTTTGGATCGCGCACCCCGACTTCGTGCGTGTCGCTATCGCTTTGGTGCAGGCGTACCGAAGACGGGAACGCGATCCAAGTGACTCTGCATTTGCCGACTTGATCCAGGCCCTGGTCCCTGATGCCGATGAACAAAAGGCGCTGCAGCAGTTCCTGCAGCAAGGCGATGCACCGGGGCTTTCCACCGACGATCCCCGATATGCGCGCGGCGTGTTGGCCGCTGATCTGGACACCTCGCCCGTCATCGCCAACCACGATCCGGAAGAGGTTCGATACAACATCTTCCAAGCCCTGCAGTACCTGGCCGACTGGCTATCGGGCAACGGCTGTGTGGCCTTGCCTGCGACGCTGCGCAATGCGCGTGGCGACCGAGTCTTCGTCCGCATCATGGACGATCTGGCGACCACCGAACGCAGTCGCTGGGAGCTATGGGCCGAAGTGCAGCACGGTCGCGTCGCGCAGAGCACCTTCGACACGCTGCTGCGCGAAGAGCTTGCCTTCCTGCGCGCCTCGCAAGACACGCCGCTGCGTCGCATCCAAGTGCGCTGGCAAGGGGAAGCGGCGCGCTGGTATCCGATCGCTGCTCGCCTTTTGCATCAGCTGGTCGCGTCGCCGCAGCCGCCCGAGTTTGTCACCGAGCTTGCCCTGCCCTTCACCTTTCCCTGCGTGCGCGATGCCGCCGATCCGTGGCAAGCCGCCTGCGATCTGTGCCCAGAAAAGTTCGTCGCAGCGTCGGCAGCCATGACCAACTAGCCAGTCTGAATCGGCGCGATGCGTTCGACTTCGATTAGCGAATGGGCCTGCGCTGGCGCCGCAAACAACACGCGCGTTTGCTTCCACGTGTCGCGAAACAGCGCGCTATTGCGGTAGTGCTCAAGCGCCTGCGCATCATCCCAGATGCTGTACGTGTAATAGACGTTGTCGTGTGTCTGATCGCGAAGCAGATACAGATCGCGACAGCCAGCAAAGCTGCGAATGCGCGCCTTCACGCCGTCGAACATGTGCAGGAACTGCGGGACGTGCTCGGGAAGAAATTCCATTCGCACGATGCGGATCAGGGGGCAGGTCGTCGACATCGGATGCGGCTCGTTTGGCAAGAAATCGAAGGGGCGTTCAGGGGCAAAGCTGCTGCGCTCGTCGAGCGCTGGCCTGCAGGCGCAGATCCTGGCTGCCTGAAAACACGGCGGAAACCGATTCTGCGAGTGCCTTTTTCACCTTGCTGGGCAGCATAGAAGTCGCACCTTGCCCAACGCTGGCACCCGCAGAAGAGGCACTGCGCCGCGCACAGATTCCGCCAATTGCCGCAAAGGCCAGTTGACGCACGGTGGCTGGTGAATCCGCTGCGGTCGCTTCGATCAGCGTCGGGACATCGGCCACGTCTCCTGATTCTTGAAAGCCGCGCAGGCACTGACTGAGAGCCGCCGCGTGTCGATCATCGGCCTGCGGATCGCGCAGCAGATCCAGCAGCGCGCCACCCGCCGCTTGATGAGCCTGTTCTC
>JAYRFD010000967.1:0-2081 GCA_041908565.1 Polyangia bacterium
GAATCCGCATACACCTCGGCCACCAAAGCGCCGTGTCGATCGGGCAAGCCGAAGGACTGCCGCAGCGCCTCGCTGACCGGCTGCGGATAGACGCCCAGCCAGCCGCGCAGCACGCGACCGTGTCGATGAATCTGCTCTGCCACCGATCGCGCCAGGTTGCTGGGAATCGCAAAGCCGATGCCGCTGCCGATGGTGTTCATCGCGCTGTTGATGCCGATGACTTCGCCCAGCACATTGAACAGCGGCCCGCCCGAGTTGCCGGGGTTGATCGGCGCATCCGTCTGCAGAAAGTCGAAGAAGCCCGGCTGGCTGCCCGGCTGCACTTCGCGCCGTCCTTTGGCCGACACAATGCCCACGGTCACCGTGTGCGACAGGCCAAAGGGACTGCCGATCGCCATCACCCACTCGCCAATCTGCACGCGGTCGGAATCGCCCAGCGGAGCCCATGGCAGGGCAGCATCGCCCGCTTCGATGCGAATCAGCGCCATGTCGGTGCGTTCATCGCGGCCGATCAGGCGGCCGCTGTACTCGCGTTCATCCTGCAGGCGGACGTGAATGTCGCTGGCGTGCTCGACGACGTGATTGTTGGTCAGGATGTAGCCGCGGGCATTGATGATCACGCCCGAGCCCTGTTCGCGACCGTGCTTGCGCCCGGGCTCGTCGTCGGATGAACGCTCGCCGCGGCGGTCACCGCTGCGGTCGATGACGATGCTGACGACAGCGGGGCTCAAGCGCTGCGCCAAGTTGACAAACGTCGTGCTGGACAGCGGCCCGCGCTGGTTGGGTAGCGGTCCGCGCGAAATCACCGCCGGACGAGCGCCTGTCGCCCCTTGCCCAACCCGGGCCCCGGTGTTCGGAAACAGCGGGGCATTGCCTTGGCCCGCGTCCTGTGGTTTCGCCGCCCCCGCAGGCTTTACCGGACCCGAAGGTTTCACCGAGCCCTGAGGTTTCGCCGCCCCCGCAGGCTTCGCGGCGCCCTGGCCTGCCCCCGGACCCTGCAGCGACCCGGCTGCACGGACGACAGCGGTCGCAGACAGAAGCGCACCGGCAGACAGAAGCAGGGCCAAGCTCTTGGCAACTGGATGCCGCCAGTGCGGCTTCGTCGAAGCGTTTTTCACTCGATATCGATCCTTGCGTATCATCGCACAGATGCGCCGGCAGCGTCACCGAACATCCCTCGCCAGCCGGCAGGCCAACCGTCCTTTGTCCCTGTGATATAAGGCGGCCCGATCATGTCGCAGACATCGTCCCCATCGGTCCCGACACCGACGCAGCGTCCCTCTCCGCCCGCCGTGGTGTTGTTAAGTGGCGGCCTGGATTCGACCACTGTGCTGGCGATTGCGCAGCAGCAGGGCTTCACCGTGCACGCCCTGTCCTTTCGATACGGCCAACGGCATGAACAAGAGCTTGCCGCCGCCCAGGCCCTGGCCACCCGCGCCGGGGTCGCCCATCACGCCGTCGTCGAGATCAACCTGGCGCAGTTTGGTGGATCTGCCCTGACGGCCGATATCGCGGTGCCCAAGGATCGCCCACCGCACGATCTGTCAAACGGCATCCCGATCACCTATGTGCCGGCGCGCAACACGGTCTTTCTGTCGCTGGCCTTGGCCTACGCCGAAGTGCACGGCGCCTTCGACATCTTTTTGGGCATCAACGCGCTCGACTACAGCGGCTACCCCGACTGTCGACCGGAGTTTCTGCAGGCCTTCACCCGCCTGGCCAACCTGGCCACCAAGGCCGGCGTCGAAGGGCCGCAGCGATTCCGCATCCACGCCCCGCTTCTGCACATGACCAAGGCGCAGATCATCCGCACCGGTCTGTCGCTGGGCTGTGACTACGCGGCGACGCGAAGCTGTTACGACCCCGCCCCCGACGGAGCCGCCTGCGGTCACTGCGACGCCTGTCAGCTTCGCCTGCAGGGCTTCCGCGAAAACGGCCTGCAAGACCCCGCGCCCTACATCGCCTCGGCCGCGTAAGCGGCCCCGGGCCGGCGCCCCAAAAAAGGCCCCCCCCCCCCGGGCAAACCCCCCAAAACCCCCCCCCGGCCCCGGCAAGACGGGGGGGGCCCGCCGCCCCACCAC
>JAYRFD010000968.1:0-2639 GCA_041908565.1 Polyangia bacterium
GGGGCCGCATCGCCTTCTGCCATCAGCAAGGCGGCTTCGCGGTGCGCCTCGGCGGGCAGCACGACTTCGACCTGCAGGCGCCGTGTCTCGACCTCGCGGCGCAGGCCCTGCAGCTCTTGCTCGGCTTCGGCGCGCGACTGCTCGACGACCGCCTTGGCTTCACGTTCGACCGCTTGCGCTTGGCCTTCCAGCTGGCCGACCAGCTGACGAAGCTGGTTGCGCTTCTGCGCGACACCGATCTCGGCTTCTTTCGTCGCCACTTCGGCCTGCTGGCGCGAGGCGGCTTCTTCCTGTGCAACCTCTTGGTTGGCTTGGTTTTCGGCGTTTTCTGCGTCGCGGATGGCATTTGCAATCTGGGCGCGGCCCAGGTTCACCAGATAGTTCGCTTCGTCTTCAACGCGCTGGATCTTCAACGTGTCCAGCTGCAGACCCATCTTGCTGAACACTTGGTTGGACACTTGCAGAAGCTGGTTGGCGAACTCGATGCGATCTTGGTTCACTTGCTCGGGCGTCAGCTGGGCGATGACATCGCGCAGCGAGCCTTCCAGCGTCTGCTTGGCGGTCTGCCAGATCGCTTCGCGCGGCAGGCCCAGGAAGCGCTCGACCGCGTTGTACACAAAGCGTGGATCCGACGACACCTTGACGTTGGCGATGGCATGGATGTCCAGCGGAATACCGCCGTTCGACAGCGACCGCTTGACCTCAAGCTCGATCGGGATGATGCGCAGATCCATGCGGTCGACCTTCTGCAGAAACGGAATGCGCAGATGGGTGCCTGCCAGAATCGCTGTGAAGTTGGCGGTCTCGCCGTTGGCCAGACGATGCTTCTTGCCCGAGATAATCAGCATCTCGTTGGGGCGGCAGATGTACAGGTGGCTGCGCACCAGACCCAGCAAGAACAGCAAGCCAATGACGAACAGAGCAGCCAGAAGCACGATGGCCGTGGCTTGCCCCGACTCAATTCCGGCGGCGGGCGCCGGCTCATACTCAGGCGCACGCGCTAACAAAGACAGAACAACAGACATGTGGATCACCCTCGTGGTGGTGGATTTTTTTCGGCCAGGCTTTCGGCGCGGGCCGCGACTTGTTTGGCTTCTGCGTCGGGCGACTCAGCTCGCGCGTTCAGTTCTGCGCGCGGTCGATCGTCCAGATCCGCTGTTACTTCTGCGATGCCTTCCTTGATGTCCAGGATCAGCACCTCGGCACCTTCCGACAGCGCCTGCCCATCGGGCATGCGCGCCAGTAGATCGATGGTCTGGCCGCGGGCCACCAAGCGCACCTTGCCGGTGGCGCCAGGGCCCGCGGGAATCAAGACCTGGGCGGTGCTGCCCACCAGGCGATTCCCGTCGACGGTGCCGCTGTCGCTGCTGGCGCTTAAGCGGCGCAGCACTTTGCGGGCGGTGACGGCGGTGCCCAGGCCCACACCCAGGGCGCACAGGCCAGCGAAGGGCTCGGGCACATGTGCGATCCAGCGCAGCAGCAGGCCGGTGATTCCGCCAAACGCCAGGACGTAGGTCCACAGCTGCAGCGAAAACAGAAACAGGGCCAGAGCCGAAGCGCCTTCCGCCCATGCGCTGTGGTGCCCATCGCCGTGCCCATCGCCGTTGCCATGTCCGTCGCCGTGTCCGTCGCCGGCCGCGCCCGCAGTGGCCAGCGCCGACCCTGCTGCGTGGTCCGATCCAGATGTCAGAAGCGGGGTCTCTGCATGGCCGTTTAGGGCTGTGCTGCCTTGGTCATCGCCATCCGATCCGCCATCGCCGTCCCCGTCATCTGACGATCCGCCCGTGAGCATCGATACGCCCACCAGCAGGACCCCTGCAACCGCCGAAAACAGGTACAGATACAACACCACCGCGATTGTGAGGCCCTCTGTACGTCGCTGTCAACCGACGGAGGAGATCCGCGCTTCGTCCGTGCGTGACGGGCCTTGTCGATGGGTCGATTCAGGGCGGCGCGCCGGGTCTCGTCAAGGCGGGGTCGATCGTGTCGTCTGCGGATAGCGGGCGGGCTTCGGTGATAGACTCGGGCGCCGTGAGCAGCCGAGAACCAAGCAGCGATGCCGCCGACGATGCACAGGCCAGTGCGCGGGCCCGAGGGCTGCGCATTGTTCGCACGCTGCACAGTCGCGCCGCCCGCAGCGAGCACGGCGTCCTGCAGATCATCGGCAGCGATGAGTCTCCCCGGCGAATTGCGCTGCGCGAGGGCGAGGTCTTGGCCATCGACGCTGGACGCGATGCGCCAGCCAGCGCCACGGCACAGCTTCGGTATCTGTTGCGCATGCGCGGTCGGGTCGAGTTTTCGCCGGGCGCCAGCCTAAGCCTGCGCTTCGCGGTGTCGGCGTTTCGGCCCGATGTCTGCATCCGCCAGCACATCGATGCGCAGCAGCTTGCGTATGAACCGCTGCGTCAGCGCTTGGGCAGTCAGCACATCGCGGTGATCTTGCCGCCGCATTCGTCGTCGCTGCATGCCGAGGAACAAGCCGTGGTCGCATACCTGCGCGATGCGCACAGCGTGCCGGATCTGCTGGATGAAGGGGCGCGCAGTGGTCGCTGGTCGCCGCTGCGGGCCTTGCGCCTGCTGGTCGTCTTGGACTCGCTGGGCTGCTTGATGACAGGTGGGGACAGCGGTGCGCTGGCGGA
>JAYRFD010000969.1:0-2584 GCA_041908565.1 Polyangia bacterium
GACACCCAGAGGACCGTTTTCGTACCACTCGTGCAGGCTGCCGCGGTCGTACGTGACACGCCGCGCGACGGATCCAGCAGCGACGGTCGAAGCCTGCGGCACGGCGCTGGTCAGCGGCACCAGGGTATCGCCACAGCGCAGCTGCGATAGCTGCGTTCGCACCTGCACGCCGCGCCCTGTCCCATCGAGACTCGAATCAAAACTCGCGCTGTTCAGCTGCACGCCTTGGCTGGAAAAGCGCAGGTCGAAGCCTTGGGCCGGACTGCGCCCGCTGACCTCTTCCCCGTGTCGGTGGAGGGCATAGTCAGGGCCCGCGTTGGCCTGAGCCGCCTGCACATAGGCCATGCGCAGAGCCCGCGGCATCTTCGGCGGCGCTTGTGGGGGACGCAGCGCACTGGGATCGGCTGACAGCGTCGACGGAACCGCGGTCGCCTGCGTCGCTGGTGGCGGAACTTCCGCCTGCTGCGACAGCGAAGCCTGCAAGCCTTGCGAACCACACGCCGCAAGCCAGCCCAGACCCATGACAAGTCCTGGCAGCCAGGCCAACGCCCTCTGTCGGGTCAATGCCCTCGCGGGGGGGTCCTTGAAATCGCAGGTGGGATGTATGCAGTCAGACATGGCGCTTCCTTTCAGCATGGGGAAAACAGCAGCGCCGCGCAGATCGGCGCAGCAAGAGCAGATCGCAACGGTCAACCTACCAAGCGGGCATGACACGGCCCGCTTCGCGCATTTTTCGGTCACATGCAAGCGCGCAGGCACGCGCCGCAATCGCTGGCGGCTGTCACGCCTCGGCGCCCCTGGTCTTCCGAGACTGCGATACAGTGCTTCTATGGTGCGACAGAGCGAGCCGCGATCGGGGTCCCCTGTCCTGCGCAGCCTGGGCCTGTCCCTGGGCCTTCTGGCCGTGCTCGGTGGCGGTGGACTGTGGCTGCGGCGCAGCTACCTTGCGAACCAGAAAAAGGCGCAGCTGGAACAAGAACAGCGACGGGCCCACCTGATTGCCGAGCGCGCCCGACAGCTTCTGGCCGTGGGCAACCTGCGCGAAGCCGCGCTAGAGCTTTCGCGGGCCTACGCCATGGGCACGCGCCACACGCCCGAGCGCCTGCTTCTGCCCTGGCTGACCACTCGCCTGGAATACGAACAGGGATCGCTTGCGCACGATCGCGAAGTCGATCTGCTTTCGTACAGCGCCGACGGGAAGATCTTGCTCAGCGGCGCCCGCGACTTCAGCCTGCGCCTGTTTGCGCGCGGACCCAAGGCAGCCGATGGCACAAGCGGAAACCCGAAAAACGCCGACGGACCGCTGACGCTGCAGCATCGCTTGCTGGGGCACAAGGCGCATCTTTTGGGTGCGTGGTTTGGCGGCGATGGCAAGCGCCTTTTGACCTTGGCCGAAGACTCGACGTGCCGGCTGTGGGATCCGACAACTGGCGCCGCCGTCGCCACGCTTAGCGAGCCTTCGGGTCAGCCGTGGCTGTGCCGCTTCGTCGGCAACCAGGACAGCAGCCGCGCCGTGACCCTGGCCAACGACCCCGCCGTGCGTCTGTGGGATGGACAGACCGGCCAGCCCATCGCCGAGCTACGCGGACACGCCCTGCCGGTCTCGATCGTGCGCAGCTCTCCCGACGGAAGTCGCATCGTTTCGGCCGCCGGCAACGTCGCCATCTTGTGGGATGGCAAGACGGGCGCGCGCCTGCTGACCCTGTCGGGACACACGGAAAACATCAAGGACGCCAGCTACAGCCCCGACGGGACGCGCTTGGTCACCACCAGCGCTGATCAGACCGCTCGCCTGTGGGATGGCAAGACCGGGCAGCTGGTCGCGGTGCTGGAAGGGCACACCGGCACCGTCTATTCCGCGTCGTTCACGCTGGCCGCTGGCAAGGCCATCATGACCATCAGCGCCGACGGGACGGCTCGCCTGTGGGACAGCCAAAGCGGGCGATCGCTGTTCCCGCCGATCGGCCACCCGCGATACAGCCAGGTCTTGGCGATCAGCGGCGACGGCACGCGCATGGTCATCCGCAGCGAGTCCGGATCGCTTGAGCTGTGGGATCGCATCCTGGGCAGCATCCGCGGATCGCTGAGCGCCAAAGACACCACGCTTTTGACCGAAGGCGAAAACCCGGGCGAAGTCACCGTCGCCTTTTCCCCCAACGGGCGCCGCTTGATCACCGGTGGCAGCGACGGCATGGTGCGCATCTGGGACGGTCGTACCGGCCAGCCCTTGGTCGCGCTGAAAGGTCATCGCAGCCGCGTCCTGTCGATCGCCTGGACCCCCGACAGCAGCAGCTTCGCAACCGGCGGCAGCGACGGTGTCACCCGGCTGTGGCGCAGCGGCATCGGTCGATCGCCCTATCCGCTGGAAGGCCACAAGAGCGAGATCACGGCCCTTTCCTTCAGCCCGGCCAAAGGCGCGCGCGGTCGCCGCTTGTTAAGCGTCAGCCGCGACGGAGACGGCCGCCTGTGGGACAGCGAATCGGGCGACTTGATCCACCGCTTTGAAGGGCCGCGGCGCAGCATCGACCAGGCTCTTTTGACCCGCGATGGCACGCGCGCCATCACCGTCGTTTCCGGCGGCAGC
>JAYRFD010000970.1:0-1924 GCA_041908565.1 Polyangia bacterium
AGTCCCCCCCCAGTCGCCCCTGGCCCTAACCCCCCAATAAAAGCCCAAGAATCAGTCAAACAGATAATAAATAGACAAGAACAAAAACACTATTATCGGAAAAAAAACGCATACTGAAAATTGCGATAATCATTCTGAGCATAATTATTTTAATGGCTTATAATTGAAAAACCACTCAACAAGAAGCCAAAAGGATGGGGCCGCAGCAGACTCTTTTTTCGGGCATCGGTTTGATCTTGGGCCGGCTCGAAAAAAGGGTCTGCGTCCGCGGGGCCCCCAGCCGTGCAGCCCGACCGCGCTGAGGACATTCGCAGCGCAATCTGCGAGCGCGCTTCGTAAGGCAAAGGTCAAAGGTCACAGGTTAAAGACCCAAGGCCAAAGCTTACGGGAACAGCAGTCGGTGGGCCCCCAGCAGACCCGACAGCGCCGCGGGCACGGACGTGGCATCGCCCGCTAGCTTTAGCGTGCCATCGGGAAGAAAGCCGGCCTGGGCACTTTGCCGTCCGTCCTTGCGCTGGGCGTTCGCACTGCCTCCTTGCTGACGGATCTCCAGAGCCAGCGGGATGCTCTCGGTGCTGCTCGGCACCCCCGATGCCCCCAGCCCCGCGACCAGCAAGAATTCCGACGCCGCGTCGCGACCCTCGCCCGCCCCGCGCACGCACGAAGAGCCGACCTGCAGCCGCAGCACAACTTCCGGCGCACCACCCGGCACCACATCGCGCAGCGCAAGCTCACGCACCGTCGCCTTGCTTTCGCAGCGACGGTTGTCGAAGCGTTCCCCCACCACCGGTGACACATACACCCCGCGAGCCGTCCCAATCAGCAAGCGATAGGCGTGCGTGCCCCGACCCTGGGCCGGATCAAACAGACAGCCCGTCGAAAACAGCGCGACCTGCGTGTACGGCGCCTTGGGGGCTTTGACTTCGGCGACTGGATCGCGCGGCTGGCAGCGGAACGTCACCGCATCCGGGCTTGAATCGGCCAGGCAGGCCGTCGGTGCGGCTTTTTCGCAGTAGGCCGCCAAGGACGGGAACGGCCCCAGCATCGCGCGCGGCACGACAATCGGTCGGTCGCTGCCCGGCAAAAGACCCGCCAAGCGCCCGCGCACGGTCGCGTTTTCCCGTCGAGAAAGCGATGCCTGATACGCCGTGATGGCGCCCAGCGCATCGCCCTTGGCTTCCAAAATGAGGCCCAGGTTGTAAAGCGATCCAGCCGCGCGGCCAGCCGGCAAAAATAGCTCGCGGCGGATCGCTTCGCGGGTGAAGTGCTGCGCTTCGTCCAGGTCGCGTAGCTGATAGGCCACAAGTCCAAGCTCGGAAAACGCGACGGCCTGCCAGTCGCTGGAATCGACGCCGCCGTGCGCCCCCGCTTGGCTGGCATGGCCGATGGCGTTTAGGAACGCGATGCGGGCCTCGGCGGGCTTGTTCTTTTCGGCTGCCGCGCGTCCGGTCGAAAGCGCCGCGCGATACGCCTTTAGCGCGTCGTCTTTGTTCGCTGGACCCTCGCTGGGCAGAGCCGCGACCAGGCCCGGCAGACCCAGGCGAGCCAAGCCCTCGCGCGCCAGAGCCACCGTTGCTGGCAAGGCATACGGCGTCCACAGGATGTTCAGGTACAGAAGTCGCGCCGCGCGTGGCATGCCGCAGGCTTCGCGCAGACGGGCCTGCGTGTATTCCTGATCGGCCTGCAGCCACGCCTGCGATCCCAGCGGAGCGGCATCGAGCTGCGCCTGCGCCCGCGCCAGATCGCCGCGCAGGTGGACATCGCGTGCGGCCAGGTTGGCTGAAAGCGGCGCCTTGGCCTCTGGCTCGCGAGCGCCGGGAAACATGCGAGCCACATCCTGGAACGCTGCCTGCGCGCGGTCGTAGTCGGCTTTCAGCGTCGGCTGCGGTCCCCCCTTTTCTGGGCAGCGGGCTGCATCGACCAT
>JAYRFD010000971.1:0-2206 GCA_041908565.1 Polyangia bacterium
CGAGCTTGCGATCACTGGACCGCGCGGGGCGTGGGTTCGTGTCGATGGCCAGCCGATGGGCGTGCTGCCGTTGCTTTCCCCGCTGCAAGTGCCGGCTGGGGCGCATGCTGTCATGTTGGAACGCGGATCGCGTCGGCTATCGGGCGAAGCGCTGGTCACTGCCGGCTTCCCTGCCGAGGTTCGCTTCGATGTCGATTCGCGCACGGTCTTTTCGTCGGCGCCGCCGCCGTTGGTTGCGCTGCTGTCGCTGCCGGCGCAAGACAGTCGTGGTTCACTTGAGTCTCGCCTGTACTCGTCGCTGCGCGCTGCGGCCAAGGCGGAAGGCGTGCTGCTGCAGACGCGCCAAGAAGCGCTGCAGACCGCAGCGGATCTGGAGCCGTGCTTGGACAAGCTGAACTGCCAGCTAGATCTGGGCAGCCGCAGCGATGCGTTCGGCGTGCTGTCCCTTCGCGTCGAGCCGCCCGGTAACACCGACGCGAACGCGGCGGGCCGATATGTGCTGCAGGCTCAGTTCGTCGATGTGCTGGCCGGTCAGAGCCTGTCGTTGCTGCGCGAGACCTGCGATGCCTGCGACGCAAGCCAGCTTGCCGAGCATGTCACCCAACTGGCTCTTCGCAGCTATCGCGATGCCTGGCTGCGTCCACGCGGGCGTCTGACGTTGAGCGTGCGGCCTCCCGACGCCCAGGTTCTGGTCAACGGGCGTCGCTTTCAGCACTGGCCCCTTTTGCTTGCCCCCCTGACCGGATCGAGCCGAATCGAGGCCAGCGCCCCCGGGTACCGTCGCAGCGACCGCACCGTGACCCTGCGTGAAAACCAAGCTGCCGCCATCGAAGTCGTGCTGGAACCCGCTGCGGATGGGAACACATCTGTCGCGGGAGCAAGCCCGACAGCGTCGGGCGCGGTCCGATCGCGCGTCCTGTTCTTTGGCGGGCTGGCAGCGCTTGGCACCGGCATCTTGCTAGGCGGCTTCGGCGTGTCCGGTCTGGCCGTCCACGGACAGTGTGGAAGCAGCGATCCGATGGGGACGATTTGTTCCCAGATCTACGACACGCGCGCCAAGGGAGGAGCCCTGCTGGGCGTCGGACTTGGCCTGTCGGTTGCCGGAACCCTGGGCATCGTCTTTGGGCGCGATGCCGTGCAGCGAAAGACGAACGAACATGCGAACCGGATGGGTGTCTCTGCTGGCCTTCCTGATCGGCTGTGAATCGCTGTGGGCGTCCAGCCTGATCCCAAATCCCGATCGCTGCGATGTGTCGCCATCGGTCTGTCCAAGCGGCCAGGTCTGCGAGAACAGCACGGGACGCTGCGTTGCGCTTCCATCGCCGGACTCGACCAGCAACCGCTGCGGCACGCCTTGGCGAACCACGTCGGGCGCCTTCAGCTTTCAAGCGAAGCCCCTGCTGGTGTCGATGGGGACCGACGGTGATCTTGTTGGCGTCGCGCTGGCCGATGTGGACGGCAACCAAGTGCCCGATCTGGCGGCGGTCAGCGCGTCGATGAAGCTGTGGTCGTATCTTGGGGCCGGCGATGGACAGTTCACAGCGCACGCCACATCGACGCTGACCGGAACAGCCGGCATGCTTCGCTTGGCTGATGTGAACGCCGACGGTCGCGCGGATTTTCTGGTCAGCGACACCACGGCCAAGCAGATTCTGGCGATTTCCTCGACGACAGACGGAGGGTTTGGGACAACAAACAGCCAGTCTGTTCCCACCCTGCAAGGATCCTTTGCGCTTTCTGATATGGACCGCAGTGGAACGATCGACCTGGTGGCGGGCTTGGATGGCAGCGACGGACTCGCAGTCCTTTCTGGGAACGGCAACGGCACGTTCGGCGCTAGCCAGACCGTGGTCAACAGTCGCAAGCTGACCAGCCTTTGCACGGCTGACTTCAACCAAGATGGCCTGATCGACGTCGCTGGGGCCGCAGGCGGAGACGGAAACTTCTACGTCTATCTGAACAACAACAGCGGCCAGGCGTACCCACGACGAAGTACCGCTTTGCCGGCGGGGCAGTATGCGTACGCGCTGGCTTGCGGCGACTTCGACTGCGACGGCAGGCCGGATGTGGTGATCGGCAGCACGGGACAGAACCGCATCGCCGTGTTCTTCGGCGACGGCACTGGGCAGTTCCCAGCCTCTTTGGCGAGCGGAACGACGGCTGAGCCCCGTGAGGTACTGGTCGGCGATATCGACGGCGATGGCCG
>JAYRFD010000972.1:0-4205 GCA_041908565.1 Polyangia bacterium
CACCGCATCCTGCGTATCGACACCGACGATGGTCTGACGCTTGCCAGCCGCACGATACGACACCACGTCGTCCAGGCGCAGCGTTCCGTCTTCGATCCGCGGCGTGTACGTGAACATGGGGTCTTGCTTGTCGCCGGACAGCCACATGGGAAAGTTGGTCGCCACGACATGCCAGGAACCAGCCAGAGCCGCCGCATCCAGCGACGCCAAACGCGGTGCTTCGGTCGGTGCTTCGACCGGGCTCTGGCTTGAGCAGCCAGTGACCGCCAGCCACGCCACAAGGGGCCAGGCTATGCCGCGGACTCGACTGCGCATCGATGTCGCCACCTGATGCTGCGTGGACATCTGCTGAGTCGCGCGACGATCGCGCACGAAGGAATCTTCCATCGAATCAAGGGCGCGCTGCATGAGTGCGACATACATCAAGCGAGCACGATCGGGCCCACCGCAAGCAGAAACTTCCGGGGCCACGCAAGGGCAGCTTGCGACCAGGGCTCGTTGCGCGGGTGGGCCTGGTCAGCGACGCAGAACAACCGCGATCAGGGACGGCTGGTACGCACGATCTTGGCTTAGGGGGTCTGGTCACGACGGCCTGCGCCGCAGCCTTGATGCGTGGTCGAACGTTCGACACAATGCAGGGCACGGTTGAAGGCTCTGCTGCCCTCCCCTTTGTCAGAAGGAACCACGCTGTATGAAGATCTGGATTCCGTTGTCGGCTCTGCTGTTGACCACCGCTGCGCAGGCCAGCCATCCACACGACTCGGTCTGCGTGGGAACCGCCACCATCGAAGGCCAAGAGCCCGTTCGGTTCCTCTTTCAGTGGGAGATCGAGCGCCTGTACAAGCAGGGCAGTCCCAGCGCCGATTCGCATCAGCTGACCGTCGAAGCGCGCACCTGCTTCACCGACTACGACACGGAAAGCTGTGCGGTGGCCAAGGACGCGCGCACCGTACCGCCAGGCAACCCGTCGGGCCCAGTGCCGATTCAGCTGAAAGACGCCAAGGGACGGATCTTTTTCGATGGCACTTTCCGCCTTGGACCGCAGGAAAAATTGCTCGGCCCGCTGGATCCGCAGTTCGCGGTGAAGTCGGAAAAACCGGCACTAAAGAACGCCACGATCACGCTGACATGCATGCCGCAGCCGCGCCTGAACCTAAGCCCCGCCAAGTGACTCGGTCGACGCTTGACGGGCACAGCGAGCGCGCGACACGCAGCGTTCACGCAAAAGCTTCGCGCCGGTCGGCTGCGCCGCAAATTTTACAGCGCGCCGTCTGAGCCGCAGCAGCGCAAAACGAGCCAGCCACCGGCGGGACGGAGTGGCTTGGCATAGCGTCTGCTGAGGGTTCACTTCGCAGCCCGTCGATCGCGGCTGCGGGGGAGCTTGCCATGCACTGGCATCGACGGATTCTGGTGGCCTGCCTGCTGCTGTTGTGCGCAGGCCCGGTCGCAGCCGACAGTCCGGCAGAGCAGGTGCAGGCGGCGCGCGCCGACCTGGCCAAACAGGAAGCGGCGCTGGTCGAAGACGAACGGCTGCTGCAGCTTGCGCAGGCGCGACCCGCCGGACCAAAGCGCGACACGCTGATCGCGCTGGCCAATGCCGCGCTTGTGCAGCAGCGCACGGCCGTCGCGCAAGCGCAGGCGCGACTGGATACGCTTTTGGGCTGCGGCAAGTTGCAGGCGCAAGTGCAGCGCGACCTGGCGATCGTCGATCAACAGCAGGCGCAGATCGCCGCCGCGCAGGGCGAGCTTGCGCGCTGGACGCAAGAAAACGATCAGGCCGCCAAGCAAGCCTGCGACGTCGCGGCCAATGCCCTGGCCGACGGGATCCTGGGCCGCTTCATCGAGTCCTTTGGCGCTGGCATCAGCGAAGCCGAAGCCAGCCTGCGCAGTCAGCAGCCCCTGCCCCGCTTCGACGCCAGCACGCGCGAATACATCGCCGGTCTGCGCCAGCGAATCGACATCCTAAAAGCCAAGCGCGATGGTCTGCACTTGGCGCAAGCGCGCGACAGCGCCGTCGATCTGTGGCAGCTCATGCATGAAGTCGCCGCCGTCGGCAAAAAGACCGGCGCGGAAATTAGCGACCTGACTCTGAAGCTGGCCAAGAACGACGCAACGCGGCTGGTGGTTGAACGGCTGGCGCTGCTGGCCGCGGCCAACGACTTCGAGAGGCGCATCCTATCCGTCAGGTTTCCGCTGATCGGCGACGCAGTGCAGCTGGGCAGCCTGCTGGTCGAATACGGTTACCAAGCCACGCGCTTTGCCGAAAGTCGCAAGCGGATCCTGCAGAACTATCAGATCACGGAACAGCAGATCGCAGCGGTCGAAGCCGTGGGCTGTCAGCTGCAGCGCGACCTGGCACGTCTGCACGCCTGTCGCGGCACGCCCGCCCCCGCGCAGAGCGATCGCTGCCGCCGAGCCACACCATGACGCGCGCAAGGCAGACCACACAGCGCAGATCCGCGGCATCGATTCGTCTGCGTTTGCGCAGCGCGCTGTGGCTGGTGGCCTGCGCCGTGATTGTCGGTGCACCGTCTCGCACGCTGGCCAAGCCCGACTTTCGTCTGCAAGACCGCTTCTTCTTTGGACTGCATGGCGGCGTGCTTCTGAACCAGGTTGGGCAGATCACCGTCACATCGGCCAGCGACGCGCAGAACCCGAACGTCTTGCGCAGCCAAAGCAATGTGATCTCGCCGTTTGTGGCGATCGATACCTCGTTCTGGCCGTGTGACTATGCGGCGCTGGGCTTTGACTTGCAGCTGGCGATCCTGCCGACTCCCGTCGAAAACTACACGCCGCTGCAGCTGGACCTGGGGCTGTATGCGGTGCTGGCCGTGCCGCTGCGCTATGTCCAGCCATATGCCGGCGTGCGCGGCGGCTTGCGCACGGTGTCGCTGGGTGGCCAAGGCAGCGAGGTCATGCCCGCGATCTATCCGCTGGCCGGACTGCAGATCTATGCGCAGCGCCGCTTGCGCGTGTTTGTGCAGTGGCAGTACGCGCCGCTGGATTTTTCGGTGTTGGGCAGCAAGCTGCACATTCGCTACGCCGACACCAGCGCGCAGGTGCTGTCGGCAGGGCTGCGCTATTCGCCACGCTTCTTTCACACGGCACGCGGCGCGCTGAAGTTCGATCTGATCTGGTGGTCCGCGCTGCTGGGTGTCGCGGCCTGGGGACTTGGCACGTGGCTTTCGAGCAAGGACTAAGCCGCATGCGACGCGATGGCTGCATAGCTTGGCCTGTGCTGACGCCGACGTTGGCGCTGATTGCGCTGTGCCAGATCGGCCCGTGTCTGTTTACTCGATCGGCAATCGCGCAGAGCGTGCCGACCGTGCCCCCACCGACCTGCGTCGCCGCGTTTTGTCCGCCGGGCAGCTTGCATCCCAACATGTCGATCCCGTGCAGCTCAAGTGGCTGCGAGTGCTGGGATAGCTGCGGCCAAGGCGGCGGTTCGTCCCAGCGCAGTGGCAGCAGCGGGGGCCTGTCGCGCGCCCTGACCGCAGCCGTTGTCGCCACCGCCAAGGTCGCGTTTCTGATCGCCGCACCGGGTCACGCCACCGAGTCTTTTGGTCGCGCAGGTGAGACGGGCCAACAAGCCGCCCAGCGCTATCGCCAACATGAACAAGAGCGCACGGCCCTGGCCCAGCGCGGCATCGCCCTGGCTGGAGAAGCCGAGGCCTTCCGTCGCTTTCAGCGCGCCATCCGCCAGCGTGAACGCGATGCGCATCGCCACCTGCTGCCGCTGTTTCGCGAGACACCGCTTGGCCCGCCGATCTCGCGCCGCGACAGTCAGGCCCAGCTGCGCTGTGTGCAGACCGCGCTCCGGTCCGCTGCCGAGGCCGTCTCGGCCGGCGTGCCGGGAGACATCTCGTTTCTGGAAGCGCGTCAGGCTACCGACATCGCGGCGGGTGCGTGGGACAGCGGTCGCGCTCCCGCTGACTGCGCGGGCTCACCAGCAGCGCCGACGAGGACGCAGTCGCCCTATTTTTCGTACACGCCTGAACAGAAGCAGCGCTTCCTCGCCGACCTGAGTACGCAGCTCGCGAGCACGCTGGAAGTTCAGCGCGATCTAGATCAGCAAGAGACTGCGCTGCAGACCCTAAGGCAACAGCTTGCCGATCAACGAAAGCGGCTGCGGGAAGAACAAGAACAGAAGCAACGCGCCGAATCGCAAGCGCTTGAACAAGCCAGGCGTGAAGCGCAGGAACGAC
>JAYRFD010000973.1:0-6180 GCA_041908565.1 Polyangia bacterium
GCAAGAGCGAGTAGGTTCCCGAGATCGGGACTCCGTCGTCGAAGCGGCGGTTCCCTTGCCCTTGTGAAGACAAAACGCACAGACATGCCTTCTGCGAACTCAGCCCACCCTGTTCAATCCCATCCATCCACCGCCAGAAACGATGCACACGACGCGCAAGTGATGACGCTGTGACCGCGCCACATCGTGCTGGCTTTCCTGCTGGCCGGCGTTGTTGTGGCGGCCAGCGATGTGCTGCTGGCGGTGCAGCGCACGAGCCTGCCCGTGCCCGTCGCCAGCCTGACGTCGGCGCTGAAGGCTGCGGTGGGCTTTTATGGCCTACCGGCGCTGGTCGCTGGGCTTGTGCTGGCGTGGATCGCTTCGGCTCTGCTGGCGCTGTTTGGTCCATCGCTGCTGTCGCGCTGTCGGCAAGCCTGGCGCGATGACGAACAAGACGCCCACTGGACTGCGGTGCTGCTGTCGGCGCTAGCCGTGCTGATGCTGGATGCCATCGTGCTGTATGGCTTCCTGCGCGCCGCCGCATTCGAGATGCAGAACCGCCGCAACGGAGCGCTGTCCGCCGCGCTGGTCGCCGCGTTTGCGCTGCCCATGTTGTCGCTGCTGGGCTTTCCGCTGTATCGCATGCTGCGTCGTGCCGTTGTGCTGCTGCCTCGTCCGCGTGTGCTGTGGACGCTGGGTCTGTGCGGTGCGGGTGCCGCGCTTGTTGTGGTCGCTGCGGTGCTGTCGGTCGACTGGCGAATCCTGCACTTCGGTCCATGGAAAGCGCTGGGGGCCACGCTGTTTCTGGTGGCGATCCTGCTTCTGGCGCTTGGCCGACCGGGCGCGGGGACGTCGCGTCGCATCACCATCGAAGTGGGGACGATCGCGGTGCTGCTTCTGATGGTGTGCGTATCGCTGCTGCAGACGCTGCGTGGCTTCGGTGAAGAGCCGCGCGCGCGTGCGCTGATCGCCGAAGAGACCGCTGGCGCTCGTCTGTTCTTCAAGCGCTGGCAGGCCGTGTATGACCGCGATGGCGATGGATACGCGGCACGCTTGGGCGGTGGAGACTGCAACGATCGCGATCCCGATGTTCATCCGGGAGCCGAGGATGAACCGGGCAATGGTCGCGACGAAGACTGCGATGGCCAGGACACTCCGCTGCCCCCTCCAGAGCCGACGGCAGCCCCCAGTCCCGAGGTCAAGCCGGCGAACAACCCGCCAGCCGTCGCTGCGACCCCCAGCAGCAAGCCCGCTCGCTTCGCTGGCAACTGGCTTTTCATCACGATCGACACGCTGCGCGCAGATCGCATCAAGCCCGACATCGCGCCGGTGTTGTCTGAGCTTGCCGGTCGCGGCACGCACTTCACGCAGGTCTATGCGCAGGCTCCGAACACGCCGCGCAGCTTTCCGTCGTTTCTGACTTCGCGTCTGCCGTCTGAAGTCCACTTCGTGAAGCAGTCGCTGAACTTTTCTCCGCTGACCGGCAAAGACGCGACGCTGTTTTCTGCTTTGGCGCAGGCCGGCGTGCAGCCGTTTGGCGTCTTTTCGCACTTCTATCTGGAAACCAAGACCAACCTGGCCACGGGCTTTGTCGAATGGCAGAACCCGACGGCGCGCAACCTGAAGGACTCGAACAGCGACATCGCGGCGCCGCGCATCACGCAGGCTGTGATCGACAAGATCAAGCGCTTGGCGCAGGCGCAAAAGGCGGGCGGTCCGGGCGCTGCGTCGCGCTTCGCGCTGTGGACGCATCTGTTTGATCCGCACAGCACATACATGGATCACCCGGAATATCCGGTGCCCAAAGGCTGGAAGTTTCTTGAGGCGCGCTACGACGCTGAGGTGCGCTTCACGGACAAGCACGTCGGCCAGATCTTGTCGGCGCTGCGCGATGCCGGACTTTCAGACAGCACAGCCGTGGTCATCTTCGCGGATCACGGCGAAGCGTTTGCAGAGCACAAGCTGGGCGGCGAGCCTCTCTATTTTCATGGCGAGTCGCTGTACAACGAAGTGCTGCGCGTTCCGTTGATTGTCCATGTGCCGGGACAATCACCGCATGTCGTACACGAACGAGCCAGCCTTTTGGATCTGGCACCGACCGTGCTGGACCTGGCTGGCGTGGCGATCCCGTCGAGCTTTCGCGGCCGCTCGCTGGCGCCGCTGGTGTTGGGCGAGCCTTTGTCCGGCACGACCCCGCGTCCTCCCGCTGTGGCCGAGATGCTGCCCTGCACCGCGTGGCCGAAGAACGAGCGCGCAATCGTCGACACCATCGACGGCGTCGAATACGCGCTGTACGCCAAGTTCACCGACAACCTGAACGAGCTTTACAACCTGAACGACGATCCCAAGCAGCAGAAGAACCTGGCGCTGTCCGATCCGGCGAAGGTGCGTGAGCTTTTGCGTCGCCACGCCGAGTACATCCGCCAGAAAAAATAAGCGCGTGGCGGCTCGGTCGCAGAGTGCGGTATGACGGGCCGCATGAAGCGGATGCCACACACGCGAAGCGGCTGGATGCGCCTTCTTTGGCTCGTTCCTTTGATCGGGACCGTCAGTTTCCTTTCCTGTTC
Organism: Polyangia bacterium; assembly: GCA_041908565.1. Lineage (GTDB taxonomy): Bacteria > Myxococcota_A > Polyangia > Palsa-1104 > JAEUJZ01 > JAEUJZ01. The sequence continues at coordinate 2,547 of JAYRFD010000973.1, forward strand.
GGTCTCGCGCGATCGGCAAGGCGACAACGAAGGCGACGGCAAGGTGCCGGTCGATATGCGTCTGCCGCGCGAAGATCTGCCGTCCTGCGTAGGGCTGGGCTGCTTCGTTGCCAACTGCCCAGTGGGTCAAGACACGACGGTGGTCGGCAAAGTCACGGCACCCAACGGCGTCGATCCCATTCGCGAAGCCTTGGTCTATGTGCCATCGGGCGGTAACCCCGAAGAGTTTCCGCCGAAGGTGTCGTGCGAGACCTGCAACTCGCCGATGGGTGGGACGCCGGTGACGGCCGTGTCGACCGATGTCGATGGATCGTTCAGCCTGCGTCGCGTGCCGGTGACGACGTCGACGCCGATCGTGATTCAGAAGGGGCGCTGGCGAAAGGTCATCAACCTAAACATCGGGCGCTGCGAGACCCAGGGCATCACCGCAGAACAAGGCCGCTTGCCCAAGGATCGCTTCGAGGGAACTCTGCCCAAAATGGCGCTGGCCACTGGCCAGTGGGATGCGATCGAGTGCGTGCTGCGTCGCATTGGCATCGCCGAGAGTGAGTTCGGATCTCCGTCGACCGCCGGCAGCGTGCACATCTATGACAACGATGCCAGCGGCACGGCCGTGGCTCCGGGCGGCGTCAATGTCGGCGACCTTCTGCGCAACCTGAACCGCTTGCTGGACTATCACATCCTGTTTCTGAACTGTTCGGATGTGGCGTATGCGCGCGGGCTGCTGAGCGATCCCACCGTGAAGAAGAACCTGGCCGAGTACGCGGCGCGCGGCGGTCGCATGTACGTGACCGACTATTCGTACAACTTCATCCAGCAGATTCCGGAATTCGCGCCGTTCATCTGCTTCAACGACGACAAGCCCTGCACCGACACGACACCGCATGGCTTTCACACCGCCACCGGCATCGACAAGATCGGCAACCAGAACGTGTTTTACGCCGACGTGAATCAGACGCACTCGGGCGGGCGGGCGCTGGCGACGTGGCTGACCAACCTGCCCAAGCCGATTTTGGGCGGCAAGGTGCGCATCGAAGACTCGATTGCCAGCTATGTCCTGATTCGCCAGATGGCGCAGGATCCGAACAAACATCCGTCGACCGTCTGGCTAAGCGCCGACTTGAAAAGTCAGAACCGTCCGGTGACTGTGACCTTTGACTATCCGGCTGGTCCTGCCGCCTGCGGGCGGGTGCTGTTCAGCACCTATCACACGCGACATCACGCAGCGTCGATGACGACCTTCCCGAACTACTGCCCGGGGGGCGCCACGTTGCCGCAAGAAAATGTGCTGGAGTTTCTGATCTTCGAGCTCGGCGCCTGCATTCAGCCGCCCGGCTAGCGCGACAGACCACAGGGCCCAAGGGGACGACGGGAGCGACGGTGAGCTAGTGCTTCCAGTGGCCCTTGCCACCGAAGTGGCCCCAGCCGCGACCGCCCTTCCAGCCCTTGCCCTTGCCGTGGCCGCGGATGATGACGGGGGCCGGCGCTCCGATAACGACCGTCGGATGGGCCGGTGCAACGACCACCGCTGGGACAGGCGGAGCGACCACCACCGGCGGAGCCTGCTGCACGACCACCGGCGGGGCTGGCTGCTGCACGACGACGGTCGGCGCTGGCGCTGCAACCACCATTGGAGCCGGCGGGGCGACCCAGACGACGCCCGGCCACTCGGGGGGCGGAACCACCGTCACTTTGGGGCGCAGCGCGCCGTAGGGGCGGTACTCGACCTCGGTCGCCTGTTCGATCTGCGGGCGCACGGCCGCAACCGGCGGCGGGATCGGACCGACGTAGAAGACCACATCGTCTTTGACCTTGTACCCAGGCGCCTGCGGCTGTGGATAGTCGTGATAGTGCGGGCCCTTCAAGAAGCAGAAGGTCGGGTTGGCCGCGGCGGGGATCGGCTCCGGTGTGGCGGGTGCCGGCACCGGATGATGGCCATAGAACACCGTCTTTTGTCCGTCGTACCCGAAGGGCACTGGGTCGCCGGTGAACACATAGCTGTCCCCCACCTGCTGATACAGGTTCGGGCGATCCGGCGGGTAGTTGTGGCTGTGCGGCACGTCGATGTAGCAGTAGCCGGCGTTGGCGCGACCGGCCAGCGGATGCGGCCCCATAAAGCGCGACTTGGCGCGGGCAGCGGCTGGTGGTGGCGCTTGCACCGGCGGTGCAGCCAGCGATGTGTCGACGAGCAGCGAGCCAACCAGCAAGGCGGAGGAAAAGAGTGTGCCCAGCGTCTTGCGCATTGTGTGCCTCTTGGTTTGTGACGAAGAAACGCGCGGTGCTTGTCGGCGTCGGCTGGCGGACCGGACGCAGCCTTGCCCGTGGGCTGCGCTCAGTGGACGGGTCCACTGAGGTGGGTACAAGCACCCTACTTCAATGTACTCAAGTCCGCGCCCGTCGCCTAGCACAACTTCCCAAGGCTTCGTCATCGCTGCGTCCTCGCGGCTGCCTTCATCGAAAACGTACGCTTGGCAGCGCATCAGCCAAGACGACCACGACGCACATTCCGTAAAATAGGCGCGATGCCTGCCTTGGTCCTTCGCGAGCACCGCCTGCAGTGGGGGCTGTGGTGCATGACGACCGTGGTTTCGCTGCTGGGCTTGCTCGTCGAGCTTGTCCACTACCTGCGCCCGTCGGTGCAGACCGTCCTTGTCCCGCTGTTTTCGCTGAGCATCGAAGGCAACTTCCCAACGTGGTATGCCGCAGCCCTGCTGTTCTGCTGCGGGCTGTGGTTGCTTGCCATCGGCGCTGGGGCACGACAGAGCGAGACAGGATTTTCCCGTCGCTGGACCTTTCTTGGCGGCACCTTCTTGTTCATGTCGCTGGACGAATCGATCGAGCTTCACGAAAACCTGGGGCGCTTGGTCGATCTGCACGGCGTGCTGTTCTTTAGCTGGGTTGTGCCGGCGGGATTCATCGTCCTTGTGATGGGCTTGGCCTACCTGCCGTTTCTAAGACACCTGCCCAAGCCGATGGCCTTTCGTTTTGTTCTTGCCGGATCGCTGTACGTCGGTGGCGCGCTGCTGTTGGAGCTACCGCTTGGCTACTGGGCGGAACGCCACGGCCACGACAACCTGACCTACGCCCTCATCGACTGGGTGGAAGAGACGCTTGAGCTAGTCGGCGCAACGCTGTTTCTGATCTCGCTGACCCGCCATCTGCGCGAGCAGTTCGGCACGCTGCAGCTTGCCCAAGCGGACGCGCCATGACCGAGCCGCAGCGATCGCCCTATCTGATCAGCCGCGGCTACGACTGGGCCTTCTTTCTGCTGCCTCCGCTGGCGTCGCTGCTGCTTGGCATTCTGCTGTCGCGCACCGCGTTGTCCACGCACCCATTTCGCATCAGCGGCAGCGATCAGACCGGCACGCGCTTCATTATTGGCATCTTGATCCACGCACACTTGGTCGCTGCCCTTTTGCGCAGTCACGGCAATCCTGCGATCCGTCGCTTGCATCCGCTGCGCTTTTTCTTGGCCCCCGTGCTGCTGTTCTTGGCGATCCGTTCGTCGGCCTGGATCGCTCTTTCGTCGACGGTGATTGCCGTCTGGTGGGATGTCTGGCATTCCGGCGCGCAGACGTTTGGCTTTGGCCGCATCTACGATCGCAATGCAGGCAACCCACCCGATGTGGGGCGA
>JAYRFD010000974.1:0-2058 GCA_041908565.1 Polyangia bacterium
AAAGCCCAGCAGGTTCTGCACGACTTCGTTCTGCGAATTCTTGGTCTGACCGTAGTCGATGCGCAGACCGGGCACGATGGTCAGCCACTTGGTCGGCTTCCACATGTCCTGCAGGAAGCCGCCGATGCCAAAGCCCTGCTGATGCAGCACCAAGGCCGGGTCGGTGTACGTCGCCTGATAGCACGGCGTCGCCAGCGAACCAGGCCGCGGGTTGGGGGCCAGCGGGTTGCAGCCAAATGGCCGATCGAGCGAGTTGGGATCGCGCACCAGCACGCCGCCATCGGCCGACTGGTTGGTGTCATCGGTGTAGGTCGAGTTGCCGCCGGTCGCGATGTAGCGGTAGCGATTCAGGAACGAAAGCTGCGCGCCGATCTTGACCGTGTGCTCGCCAAGGAAGCCTTTTTTGACCCAGGTCAGCGTCGGATCCAGCTGATAACGCCAGCGCTGATCGTCCTGCAGACGCGACGCCTGCGCCGCATTCCAACGGATCGTGCTGGCTCGATCGAAGTAGTTCGAGCTGACGTAGTCGTCGTTGCCGTGCGAGATCTCAAGCCGCTGCACCGACAAGCCGGCCTGCACGCCCAGGATCAGGTTGTCGCGAATAAACCAGTCGTAGTTCAAGACGCCAAACAGGCCGCCCTGCTTCTGCGTGTACTCGGCTTCGTTGGTGAAGGTGTTGGCCTGCTGTGCGTTGGTGATCGTCGCTGGATCGGCGTTGAACGACAGCTCCAAGCGGTGTCGGGCGGCCGGCTGAAAGGTCAGCTTGATGCGCGGATAGATGCCCAAAAACACGCGGGAATCGTGCTGCACATTCAGCGGCGGGCCTGGCACGACGGCGCTTAGGTTGTAACGAACCTCCGTCGCCAGATAGAACCACAGCTTCTGCTTGATCAGCGGTCCCGACAGGTTGATGTTGCCCTGATAGCTGGCGTTGGGCGGACGCGGATCGCTTTGATCGGCCAGCTTGCCTTCGTAAAGCTGCGATCCGGCCCGCGAGCCCGACGACAGCGCCTGGTGGTTCAGATAGAAGCTGGCATCGACGTGGAACTGGTCCGAGCCCCGCTTGGTGATCAAGTTGATGACGCCGCCCAGCGAGTTGTACTGGGCATCGACCGCCAAAAGCTGGGTGTCGATCTGCGAAATCGCGTCGAAGTTGAAGTTGGTGCTGAAGGTATTGGTCACCGGATCGGTGACGTCCATCCCGTCGACCAAATAGCGATTGTGGCGGATGCTGCCGCCGGCCATGACGGGGTTGCCGGTACCGATGACGCCGGGTAGCTGCTGCACGACGCTCTGATAGCTACGGGCCGTCGCGATCTTGCCCTGCTGTTCCGCCGTCAGGACGCGTCCCGTCGACACCTTGTCGGTGTCGATGCGCTTGCGCTCTTCGACGATGGTCGTCGTCTCGCTAGCCGCGAGCTCGGCGGAAAACTCGATGCGGACGTTCTGCGTCTCGCCCAGCTCGACCCGCACCTTGCGCTTGATCGGCCGCATGCCTTCGTAGGCGACGGTGATCGTGTAGACACCGTGCGGCACGCTGGGAAAGTCAAAGGCCCCATCCTCGTCGGTCGTGGCCGTGCGCTGGCCGATCATCGCGTCGCTGCGGATGGTGATCTTGGCGCCCGGCAGCGCGACACTGCTGCCCTTTTCGACGACCGATCCACGCAAGCGACCGTTCTGTTCACCGACGGCCCACGCCTGCTGCGGAACCGCAAGCTGAACCACCAGGCCGACCGCCGCCGGCGCAAGCAGCGTCGACCCCAGACACAGGACGGCAAGCGGCCGCGTATGCCGTCGACCACCTGCCAACAGTGCAGCGGAATGAAGCGGCTGAATCGTCGAGCGAGTCATGGCGCCACCGCCTGACTTGTCGCGAACGGACAGTCAATCAGGCCGTCGCGATCCAGCGTGCGGCAGACCAGACAGCTCGACAGGTTTTCAGTCTTGGTGGCGCCGCGCAGCAGCGGATCGGACGCATCCAGCGGCGGCATCATGCTCGCGGATAGCTGCATCGTGTATTCGCGGCAGTTCGGCGAATAGGTGGGTCCCGCCTCGTCC
>JAYRFD010000975.1:0-3541 GCA_041908565.1 Polyangia bacterium
CGACGGAGGCTCCCGCTTTTTCATCGCTGGGGAACCCGAAGTCGGACACGGACACTAAGAACCCAAGATGGCTCTGCTGATGCATGCTCGTCGTGGATGCGGGGGAGCCCGAGAGGCTTCCGGCCTGGCCGCGGTCGGTCGATGCGCGATCGAAAAGCAGGTTGAAACAGGCGGCCGCTTGACTGAGCGCTTCGATCAGAAGCAGCGAGGGCAGGGTCGACAGGCTTGGCGACGTAGCAGCCGACAGGAACAGCGAGCCCGCCTCTGCAGGCCACAGCGCATCGTTGCCCGTAATTTGCTTCTGTGCCCACAGCGTGCCTTGCGCGATATCGATGTGCAGCACGCGATCCAGCAGACGAAACGGCGGCGCATGCGGCAGGCCAGGCACGCAAAGCGTGGCCTCTGGTGCCAGGGCTGCGATGGGCGGCTCGGGTGGATCGGGTGGAATTGGGCAGTTCGCCATCGGGTGGGCGCAACCGTGTACTAACTTGTGCGAAGGAGCAACCATGAAGCGCGTCATCGTCATTCAAGGATCGAATTCCCGCAGCGCGACGGCTGCAAGCTCGCTGCTTCGCGTCGGACGGATCGCAGGGCTGGCGACGGCTCTGGGGTTGCTTTCGGGCAACTTCGGCTGCGCACACACGAATCGATCGGCGGCAAATGCGGCGCTAAGTGGGCCGGTCACGACCGTCGAAATGGACCCAGTGCAGATCGAAGCGGGCAAGCCCGGCGACGGGCTGGTGGCGTTTGATGCACCGACGCTGTTTGACGAAGCGGGTGCGCACATGGATGGCAATCGCTTCAGCGAAGCTGTCGAAAACTACGAGCGCCTGATCAAGAACTTCCCGGACAGTGGCTATGTGCCGCCGTCGATCTTCAACGCCGGGCTCTCGCTGGAAGCGATGGGTCGATTTGCCGAGGCTGCGGATCGCTATCGCCGGGTGCTGGACGAGTTTCCCGCCGCCCGCGTCGCCAAGGACGCCAGCCTGCGCATTGGGGCTTGTTACGCCGAGCTGTCGCGCTGGCCAGCTTCAGTCGAAGCGCTGGAACTAGCGGCGCGCCGCACGGATCTGAACTTGAGCGAGCGAGTCGAGACGCTTTCGCGCATGGGCCTTGGCTACTTCGAGATGCGCGACATGGCACAAGCGGATCGCGGCTTCCGCGAGGCGCTGGAGTACTACCAGGCGCACCAAGCAGAAGAGCGCATCGAGTCGCCCTTCTTCGTCGCGATGGCGCAGTTCTATCGCGCGCATCTGTCGCACAAGAGGTTCCGCGACATGCCGCTGCGCGCATCGCAGAAGCAGCTTGCGCAGGATATCGAAGCGCTGGCCAAGCAGTTCATGGCCGCCAACGATGGCTACGTCGCGGCAATTCGCCACAAAGATCCGTTCTGGGCCTCGGCCGCTGGCTTCCACATCGGCGCCCTGTACCACGAGCTGTACGACACCTTGGTCAAGGCGCCAGTGCCCGTCGAGCTGAACGAGCTAGAGAAGATCTTCTACAGCGACTTGCTGAAAGGTCAGCTGCGCACGCTGCTTGAAAAAGCCCAGGGCGTCCTGCAGAAGAACGTCGAGTGGGCATCGCGGGTCGGCGTCAAAAATGGCTGGGTCGAAAAGTCGTCCGAGCAGCTTGAAGAGCTGAGCCGACTGCTGGCCGCAATCGATACACAGCAAGTCGGTCCAGGCGCACCGACACCGACGGAAAACAAGGCCGTTCGCCCAGAGCCACCACGACCGAGCGCGCTGCCCAAGACCGATACTCGCCCCCGCAGCGTGCTGTAACCGCATCAGACGCCGCCGCCAGCGCCCACCCTAGTCGACGCTCACCCCGACGGCATCCCAAGCCCGCTGCACGGCCTGTTCACTGTCGACGCCATACAGATCGCGGGCGGCCCAGCGCATGGCCTGTGCTGCTTCGACGAAGCCGGCGGTCGGCACCAGATAGTGGCGTAGCGCACGCACGACGATCGCTGCAGCTGCGCTGCCCCCGATCTGCCCACTGAGCAGATAGCCCATGTGCCCGACGATGCCGGCGTTGCGGTGGACGGCCCCGGGGGCATCGGCATCGATCCAATCACGCAGGTGCTGGGCCTGTCCGCTGCGACTTGGCTGCGCCAAGTCCGACAGCACGGAAGGCGAGGACCCACGCTCGCCACCTGGGGCGGGCGATAAGAAGATCTCCTCCCCGACAGTGAAGTTGCCGGTCTGCGGGCGCGCTTGCTGTTCGATCAGGCAGGCCAATAGGTCGGCAAAGCCTTCGTCCAATGCGGCGCTCTGCCCGCCTTGCCAGAGCTCGGCCTGGCTGCGCACGATGGCGTGGCTGTATTCGTGCGCCACGACGTCCAGGGCGGCCCCCAGCGGGGCCAGGGTTCTGCCGTCGCCGTCGGTAAAAAACAGGCGCTCGCCATCGAACAGAGCCCACGATGCCGGGCTGCTTGGCACAGCCGGATTGGCGGGGCTTGGCGGCAGGCCACGAAAGTGCGTGATGGCGACGATGCCGTGTCCCTTGCCATCCCAGCCGTACAGCTGATGCTGAACCGCGAAATAATCCCACAGGGTCTGCAGGTGCGCGTGCACGTCGACGGAAAGTCCGCGGGTACTGTTCTGACTGTGGCTTTCCCAGCGCCATGGATCGGGGCTTTCGACGGTGCGTCCAGGCAGGCGATCTCCGGGGACGGCGGCCGTGACTTTCTGATCGCCGCGCGTCGGAGCGTGCAGAAAAAAGCGCTCGCCCCGCTGCGCGATATCCAGGTCATACGCGACGCCCAGCGCGCCCTGCCCCCGTCCCTTGGCGGGCACGGTCACATCCAAGCGAGCGAGCAGATCTTCGCGGCGCTGCACGGTCCCAAGGTGCGCATCGATGAACAGCGCTTCGCGCCGTGGGCGATCGGATTCTTGCCCGACGACTTCGACGCGCTGCACCAAGCGCAGAGCGCCATCGACAAGTAAGTAGACAAGGCTGGGACTGCGCGCGCTCAAGCTAGCGGCTCCGCTGCCGTCGGCCAGACGCGCCGCAGCCAGAGCCTGCTGGCGAGCCGCCTCGGCATCCCAGGTGGGCGACGGACTGGCAGAGGGAAGGGCCCCCAGCCAGGGCACCTGCGCGTGCAGCCGCGTCACGTGTCCAGTTGCCGTGATGTGCGCGACGACCTGGCTGTGCCACAGCGGGATGTTGTGGCGCTCGACGGAAAACCGCATGTGACGCATGCCCAGGGCATCGGTCTGGGTCTGGTCAACGGCCAGCGTATCGCTGGGGCCCAGGCCAAACAGCGGACGAAAGCGCAGGATTAGCTCGCGCACGGCGCTGCTTAGGCCGCTGGTGTTGACCAGTGCAGGTGGGCGCGCGAAGTCGACGGCGATCGGCGTATCCAGCGTCGGATGGAAGCGCAGATCAAAGGGGCCCAGGCTGCGCTGCAGGGTCGCCACCACCTGCGCACGATCGCGCGCATCCAAGGGCCCGGACCGCTCGCTGGGACCGCAGGCAAAAAGCGCCATCGCAAAAGGGCCGGTGAACCACAGCAGGGATCGGATTCGGAATCGAGCAG
>JAYRFD010000976.1:0-4390 GCA_041908565.1 Polyangia bacterium
CGTGATGCTGCTGGCGCTGCGCCGCAACCGCCCGCGCGCGCTGTCCCCGACGGCACTGCCGGACGAGCTTTTGCCGAAGACCGCCGTTCCCGCCACGCCGCCCGCTGCTGCACCGCAGTGATCTGCCGATCGCGATGTGTCTTTCAACCGAACAGCAAGGCTCGCGATCGATGTCGTCTGCCTTCTTCGATCGCGCAGCGGGGTCGAAAATGCGCATCGGGCGGACGGCGGGCAGTCGCCACCGGCTGCCCTGCAGAACAACACGAGCGCGCGGGGTCCCAACCAGCCACACCGCCGCCCCCCCGTCGAGCCCAGCGCAGGGTAGGCTGAGCCGAATCAAAGGAGATTCGCGATGAGCAAGCGCGTTGCGGTCGTCACCGGCACCAGCCGAGGTCTGGGGCCGGCCATTGCGCAGGGCCTGGCCGCCGAAGGCTTCTGCGTCGTCTGCACCAGCCGAGACGCCAAGGCCGGGCAGAACACCGCCGACGGACTGGGCCTGCCGTTTCAACGCCTGGATGTCACGGACCCCGCCGACATCGCGGCCCTGGTCGACCGACTGCGTCGAGAACACGGCGGGCTGGACGTGCTGGTCAACAACGCCGGCGTCTCGCTGTCGGGCTTCAATGCGCAGGTCGGGCGTCGGACGCTGGATGTGAACTTCGTCGGCACGCTGCAGGTGACCGATGCGCTGTTGCCGCTGCTGCGTCCGCAGTCCCGCATCGTCATGATCTCAAGCGGCATGGGCGAGCTATCCTGCCTGCGCCCCGATCTGCAAGCCGCCTTCGCCGACCCACAGCTATCACGCCCGACCCTTTTGGCCTTGGCTGATCGCTTTGTCGCCGCCGTCGCGGCCGGCACACACAAGCAGCAGGGCTGGCCTGCAAATGCCTACCGCGTCTCGAAGGTGGCGATGAATGCCTATGTCCGGCTCCTCGCGCGACAGCTAGAAAGCCCCAGCGACGATCGCGGCATCCAAGTCAACGCCGCTTGCCCCGGCTGGGTGCGCACCGCCATGGGCGGCCGCTCGGCCCCGCTGTCCCCGGAAGAGGGCGCCCGCACGCCGATCTGGCTGGCCACCCGCCCCGCCAACAGCCCCAGCGGCCAGTTCTTCCGCAGCCAGCAGCCCATCGACTGGTAACCAACCTTTCCGCGGCAGCCTGGACGATCGGCAGCCTGGACGATCGTGCGCAAGCACAAGCGCCTCGCGTGCGAGCCACAACGGGCAGGTGGCCGATCGCTCCGTTCCGCCAGCCCCACCGCCTTCTGCTGTCAGGCCCCGCGCGCTCGCGACTTGCCAGTCGATCGCTGTGTGTCAGGCGCTGCAAGTGACGGATCTGCGAAGGCACATCCCGTCGAAGACAGACTGCCCGTCGCCTCCTGCAGCAAGCGCAGCCGTTCTTCGACCCGGCAAATCCGCTCATCAAGGCCTTGCCGCTGCTTCAACAGGCGCTGGCGATCGGATTCCAGACGACTGATCACGCTAGGTAGCCGTTTGGCGGATGGCAGCCCGTCGTGCGTTTCGTCGGCACTCGACTCGCGCCACCCAGCGAAGCGCGCGCTTAGCTCGGCCAGGGTCAGGTTGTCTTGCACAGCGGCTTCGATGACGCTTGCCGCTTTCGGGCTGCCGCGCTGGAAGCCCTGCACGATCCACTTCATGACGGCAGAGCCCAGCCCATCCGGCAGGTTCCAGTCCGCGTACTTCATGTACAGGTAGCAGGTCCCGCGATTCAGACCGTAGCACCTGCGAAGGTGTTCCAAGAAGTCGGCAAAGCGACAGCCCGTTCTTCGACAGATGCGGCGCGCTTCGCACAGCTTGCGGCCCATCTGCAGAGCGATGTGTCCCTTCTTGCGGCTGAATTCACCGATTGCCCGAGCCACGGGCCGCAGCATCGCCGGCAAGGGTTCGTGAACATCGGGCCCCAGCCCATCGAAACAGTCCCCACGCGCCAGAGGCGGAATCTCGATGGGGACAGCATCGACGGCCTGGCTTGCCACTGCACAGTCCGGGGTTAGCGCGGACTGTCGGTCGCGGACATGGGCCAGCCAGACACCCAACGTGTCCGATGGCAGCACGCCCTGTTGCACCCCTTGCGAAAGCACGTCCTGCATCGCTTCGCCATCGATGCACCACTCCGGCAGCAGGCTGTCGGCCAACGCAATCCAGGCCTCGGTGCCTGCTTTCACCGCGTGCTGCATGTGAGGTCGACAGCGTTCCCACAACACCAGACTCTCCATCCGCTCGCTCGCGTCCATGCGTGAAACCCTCCCATGCAGATACACAGCAAACAGCAGGCCATGCCCTCTGTACTCCATTGGCACACAGTCCCGCAGCAGACATTTATTTTCCTATTTACGTGGCACTCCGATTGCAAAATTAAGGACCGCCCGCGTCCACCGACGCGCCAGCGGCCCGGCCGCCGCACAAAGGAAGCTCATGAGCTCGCGCCCCAGCATTGAAGACAACCGCTGGTTCTTCACCTCAACATCCCCCGGCATGCAGCGTGTCTACCGGCAGATCACCGAAGCCGCCGCGTCAGACGCCAGCGTGCTGATCGTCGGGGAAAACGGCACCGGCAAGGGCGTCACAGCCCAGCGCATCCATCAGCTCAGCGCTCGGCAGAAGGGGCCCTTTCAGATCATCGACACCACGCTGTTCCCCAAAGAGCTCTTGGAGTCTGAGCTGTTCGGCATCAAGAACAAGTTCCTGGCTGGCAGCGACGGAAAGGAAGGCCTGGTGCACGGCGGACGGAACGGCTCGCTGTTCTTCGATGAGATCGGCGACATGGCGTTCGATCTACAGCCCAAGCTGCTACGCTTTGCGCAAAGCCGCGAGTTCCGCCGCGTCGGTGCCACCCGCGACGAAACCGTCGATGCGCGCCTGCTGTTTGCCACCAACGCCGATCTACTGGCGCTGATCCGCGCCGGGCGCTTCCGACAGGACCTGTACTACCGCATCCGCGGCATCTGCATCCAGCTGCCGCCCCTGCGCGAGCGTCCCGAAGACATCCTGCCGTTGGCGCAACATCTGGCCGCGCTGCATGCCGGTTCGCTGCGACGCCCACCGCCTGCGATCGACGAATCACTGACCAAGCTGCTGCTTCAGCACAGCTGGCCCGGCAACGTGCGCGAGCTCCTGTCCTGCATGCAGCGACTCGTCGAGCGGGCCGGCGAGGGTATGCCCCTGTCCATCGAGCTATTGCCCGACGATCTGCGCCAGGAATTGGAGCCCAAACGGGAGGCCTCCATCGCGGACGCCGGAGATTCGTCGCCCAAAAACCCCGCCAACGTGCCGCAGGGACCGCCGCTGCCCAGCGATCCGGCGTACCTGCGGGTGCCGCGCACGCGCCTGGTCCACGAGATCCTGACTGGGCACCTCCTGCCTCGGCGGGTGGCAGTACTGCTGCAGACCCACCGCGGCGGCGGTCGCAGTCTGGCCCGCCAGCTGGCTGCGCAGTCAGGCATGAAGGATATCTGGCTGGTCGATAGCTCCAGCCCCGATACCCCGCCCGAGCGCTTCTTTCGCAAGCTGACGCGAACCGCCGATGTCCGCGATGCCGACGGTCTGTATGACTGGCTTCGCGGACAGCTGGTCGGCAGCGAGCACCTGCTTCTGATCCAGACCGAGCCGCGCGGCCCCGAGGAGCTACTCGAGAGCGTCGCGGCCACCGTGCGCAGCCTGATGGAAGAGGACAGCCGGCTGCACTTCGTCATCATCGGCAGCGAGCGCCTGCTGCGCCTACGCACGCACGAGCTTTATTCGTGGCTGCGCCTGCTGCCACCCAGCTCGCTGATCGACGTGCCCGACCTAAGCCGCGACGACGTCGCCCGCATCCTGCGCAACCGCGGCGTTCCCGAGTCCCGGGCCGACTTCCTGCACCAGCACAGCGGCGGCCACCCCTGGCTGTTGTACGAGCTGATCAGCAAGAACATCGGCAGCCCCGACGCCGCCCACGCCGAAGTGAAGTTCCAGCTGCAGATCAGCCGCCGCTTCGAACGCCACCAGAACGATCCCGCCGCCCGCGCCGTCCTGCAGCGCCTGCGCGACGGCCAGCCCATCGCCCCCCTGTCCGACCCCTCCGTCCGCCGCGCCCCCGAACAGTTCGCCGAGTCCCGCCTCTACTTCGACACCCTCCTAACCCCCCAAGGCCACCCCCGCTGCCCAGCGGTATGGGACCTGCTCAGTTAATTCATACGAGTGATTATCTAAATATTTTCTGGCATATTCAAGGCCAGCTATTCCTATTTTAATGGATGACTTCCTGGATCTTGTTTGATTTTTCCAGAATGATTCTCTCTTCCGCCGGTAGAGGTTGCCAACCTAGATCTTACTGAGTCTTTATGACAGATCTCAACCACTTCTTCATAGCGCAACATTCCAACAGTCAGGTAG
>JAYRFD010000977.1:0-14096 GCA_041908565.1 Polyangia bacterium
AGGTGTCAGGATTTGCAAGCGGGGTTCCGACGGTGCGCAGGTTGGCTTTGCTGACGGTGCTCTGTGGTCCGAAGCCGACGCACTGTGGCTGACCGATGGATGCCTTGATGTCCGCCCACTGCATGCGGCACATCTTTTCGCTGCCCGCCGGACACGCGAAGTACATATAGCCGCAGCTTGGCGTCGCGTAGGCGCCACCTGCTTGATAGAAGAAAAAGGCGCCGTGAATCGCGACGCTGGTCGCGTTGGCCTCGTCGGGATAGAAGTCCACGCGGCTGGGCACGGTGTAGATCGCCGAGGGCTGACTGGCCCAGGCGGGCGCGGCCTCGAGCGAAAACAGAGACAGACCGGCGATGCAAGCGGCGGCAAAGCGGGATGGACTGAACATCGAAGGGCCTCCAATGCGCGAGAAGGGTCGCATCGTACACAGGAAGCGCGCCCGCGCAGCCAGATTTCGCAGCCGACGCGCACCGATGCTTCGTCATCAGGGCTAAGGCCCCGGTGGCATATCAGCGAACGAGTGCTCGGGTTCGCTGCGCCCAGGCTCGCAGGTGGGCGCGATACTGCGCGACCTGATCGGGATGCTGCGCCGAACGATCGATCTTTTCGTCGGGATCGGCGAGCACATCGAACAGCCGCGAGCGCTGACTGTCCGGTTCGTCGATGAACTTCCAGACTCCATGTCGCAGGCCCAGCTGAACCAGTGCGTGATCGGTCATGAAGTGCGGCACGACTTCGGTACGGGGCGCGATCGCGCGGTCTTGCGAATCCCCGCGCAGCAGCGATCGTGCTTCGTCCGTCGCTGCGTTCGCTGGAAGACCCAGCAGATCCAGCAGCGTGGGCCCGATGTCCATCACGCTGCCCGGCTGCGGAACGCGGGATAGGCCGGTTCGGGATCGCCACGCCGGATCGTCCGTTACCGTCGGCAGAACGACGAACAATGGCACGTGGACGTTTTCTTCATACAGGTGCAGGGTGTGACCGAAGTTGCCGGGGTGCTGCTGAAACGCTTCGCCGTGATCGCCCGAGATCACGACCAGCAGGCGCGACAAGCGGCCGCGTGCTGCCAGACCGGAAAACAGATCGGCCAGTGCGTCATCGCCCAGGCGGAGATCGTTGCGATAGTGCGCAAGCTCGCTGTCGATCCCGAAGGGCTGTGGGCGGCCCGGCTGGGCACCCGGCTTGGGCCCCGGCGAATGGTACGGGTGGTGGCCCGTGATCGGCAGGTACATCACAAACGCGCGCTTTCCACGGGGAACCGCGTCGAAGAACTGCAGCACGTGCTGGACCGTGGACCTCTCGTCGACACCGAAGCTGGTTCGGTACTGGCCGCCGATGTCGCCGGCGTCTTTCAGCACGGAAAAGCCGCGGCCATCGACGATCCCTTGCATGCCCAGGTACGCGAACCAGCCGGAATGGAACATCGCCGTGTGATAGCCGACATCGGCCAGGCGCTGCCCTATGCTGCGGCACGGACGCTGTGCCTGCGTATAGCGAGCCGCCGTGGTGTGTACGGCAGGGGCCGACGAACAGAGCGTCGCGTACAGCCCCTTGATGCTCTCGGGATATGCGGCATAGATGGCGTCGAAGGCCAGGCCACCGCGAACGAATCGCGACAGGGCCGGCATGGGATCCACCCCTTTAGAATCGGCAGAATCAGCGGCGGTGGCATAGGCCGGCAGCGCGCGGGCTCCCGTCGATTCCAGGACGATCCACAGCACATCCCAACCGCGGGCGGCGCCTTGCAGCGGGCGCAGATCGGGGGATGGCGGACCGCTTTGATCCGGCGGCAGCGTGGGCAGCGGCGGCAAGGGCTCGGCCGACGCCAGGCTGGCAGAGCGCTGCGCAGCCGGGCCGTGGATCTGCAAGTACGTGGTCCAAAGCAGCGTGAACCAGGCGTTGCGGCCAAGACCGGATAGATCCAGCGCCGCCGTCGATCCGCGCAGCGACAGAGGGACCAACAACAACAGCAGAAGCAGCGCCAGCCAGGCCGCCCGCTGTAGCTGAAGCCACGTTGCCCGCACGCGCTTGGTGATGCGTGAAAGAAGCTTTGGCAGCAGCCACGCGCACAGCAGCACGGCCGCGATGCCCAGCACATTGCCGCGCGTCACGTACAGCCGCAGCGAATCGACCAGAGCCAAGCCCGCCGCGTTTGCGATCTGAAACGTCAGCGGCGTTCCGAACATGCGCATCACCGGCAGGTTGCTGGCGGCATACAGCGACGTGGCGGCGTACAGAAATGCAAAGGCGCGACCGGTTGGCAAGAAGCCTTGCAGCAGCCTCTCTGCTGCATACATCGACAGCACGAACAGCAGATCTTCGCGGCACAGGACAAACGGCAGCGCCAGCCAGGCCCGCCACGGCAGCGTCGTCAGCACAAGCGCGTGATCGCTTAAGCGCAGGCCCAGCACGATGCCCTTGCTAAGCACGAGCACCACAAACAGCGACACCCAGCGGCTGGCGATCGCGCCCTTCATGGCTTACGGCAGCGGCTGTTCTCGCATGCGCCAAGCCAGGCGCGTGGCCATGGCCATGATCGAGATCTGCGGGTTGACGCCCAGGCTGCTGGGCAGCACGCCACCGTCGACGACATACAGCTGACGCAGACCGAAGACGCGCCCGCTTTCATCGACCACCGCGTGATCGCGCGAGGTGCCCATGCGGCAGGTCCCCAGCGGGTGCTGCGACGCGCACTCGAACAGGTGGGCCGGGATGCGATCGAAGTCCAGCTTGCGAAGCTGATCGGCGTCGAGCCCACCATACGGTCCCGGCCGCACACCCAGGTGCTGAAGCCCGGTGAGGACCGGCAGGAAGACCTCGCGCGCGCCGGCCGCCAGGTAGGTCTCGCACAAAAGGCGCAGCACGCGCGAAATGGCATGACGGTCGCGACGGGAAAGCTGATAGCTCAGCACGGGCTCGCGGCTGATCACACGGCCGATCAGCCCGCGCAGCGACCACGTCGGGTGCACGCGGCCCCCAGCATCGTCGTGCACCATGCCGCCAAACACCGCCATATGCGGGGCAAGCTCGGCGCGCGCGGCGTGATCCAGGCCGATGCCGGGCAGCGTCGCCGCCAGCACACCGGCGGGAAGAAAGATGCTCATCAAAAGCAGGCGTTCGTGGAAAAAGGCCAGGCTGTGCGCGCTTTGCAAGGCGCCGTTCCAGCCGTCGACACGCTCGTCGAAGCGAGCCATGACGCGCAGGCTGGGATGGACGCTCAAGTTGTATCCCAGGGCCGGCAGACCGTCGGAAAGACCGCTGTCGAGCATCAGCTTGGCACTGTGAACTGCGCCGGCCGCCAGAACCACGCGACGCGCCCGCACCGTGACCGGGCGACGGGCTACTCCGTCGGCGCCTTCTTGCTGCAGCAGGTGACCTTGCACACCGATCGCCTGTTCACCATGAAACAAGATCGATTCGATGCGGCAGTCGGATACAACGTGTGCCCCCGCCGCAATCGCCCGCGGCAGGTAGGTCAGATCGACGCTGAGCTTGGCCTGATGTGGACAGCCGAAGTTGCAGCGCGAACAGCCGCAGCAGCCGTCGGTGTTTCGATCGTTCGCGGCCATGGCATAGCCCAGCCGATCGGCCCCTTGCGCAAACAGCGACGTAGAACGCGATCGCATCTCGACCGGGACGCGCTCGACGTGGCTGCGGCGCTCGACCTCTTCGAAGTACGGCACCATGCGGGCCGGCGCCAGATCGGTTAAGCCGTGGCCGTGGGCCCACTCGTCCAGCACTTCATCGGGGGTGCGAAAGCAGACGCCGCCGGTCATCAGCGACGAACCACCGACGCAGCGACCCATCATGATGTTGATGATGGGCGACTCGCCTTCGGCCAACGCGAAGGTCATGCCGCCTTCGCGCCAGCCGCGGCGCATGCTTTCGCTGGGTCGCATGGCGCCCAGCGCGGCCGCCGACAGATACGGTCCTTCTTCCAAGACCAGTACGCGCTGGCCTGACTCGGCAAGCTCGGCCGCAACAACCGCTCCCGATGCTCCCGAGCCGACGATGACGACATCGCAGTCGAAGGACAGCGGCGCCTTTTCGCGAAGGATGCGCACCCCTTGTTCGATTCGCAGCGTCGTGGGGCGCGATGGCAGAGCGGCGGCGGTTGTCATCGTGCGCCCTCGGTCTTGGTATCGGTCTGTGACGGCAGGTCGACGTGGGCCGCGGTGGGCGACAGAACCGGCAGCTTCAGCCCCGCGCCGGGCGACGGCAGCATGCAGCCGGGCGGGCGAGAAATGGCCTGCAGCGGCCCCGGCTGTTCATAAAACACGAAGCACAGCACCGCCTTCAGACCCAGAAGAAGAGGCGCCCCCAGCGCGCTGTCTTCAAAGCGACTCAGCGCCGTGACGCGCAGCGAAAACGGCAGGCGGCGCAGCGGCGGCAAGCGAAAGACCCACAGCGGGGCCAGCCACGCAGCCGCGAACAGGGCCAGCGAAAACAGCAGGCGGGCGCGACGACCGGACAGGATCAGCGTGGTCATCACCTCGCGCTCGACCCAGTCCAGCTGATCCGCGGGCGGCGGGGCTTCTCGAGAAAACAGCGCCTCGCTTACCTGGCGAAGCAAGCGGCACGTGGCCGGAAAGCTGCGAACGTCTGCCGACATGGGCGCAGGATAAGAAGGGCCCTTCGGGAAGACAACTTCCCATCACAGACCAGCGCAGGCCATCGCGGGCCGGGCCGGCGTCGAGTCGTGGGCGGGCGGGAATTTCTGGCGTCGGTACGCGCGATTTGTTGCGAGCCCGCGCAGCGGCAGGATATGACTGCGCAAATCGCAGCGCGCCCTTCGACGGAGCATGCGGTCGGCAGCGCAAGACATCGTCCCGACCTGCCGGCTGTGCAGCACGGGAGCGATGGCTGCGTTTCCCCTCGCATGTCTGAACCTTCCATCGATTCCCCATCCGATTCCGGCCCGTCTTCGTCTGATCGATCGACGGCGGGTCCGTCTGAGCCCGGTCCGTCCGCGTCCGGTCCGTCCGCATCCGCTTCATCCGCAGCGGGTTCGTCCGCGAACAGCGCTATCGATCGGCCTGCGATCGTCGCTTTGCCGTCGACGGTTCGCTTGGGATTGGCCCGTCGCTGGCTGTGGATGGCGGTGGCTGCGGTTGTGGGCGTGTACCTGATCTATTCGTCGTTTGGCATCGCCGGGCCGTTTCTGTGGGGCCACTACGGGCACCATGCGGCTTCGTATTCGATGCGCGCGCGCGTCACCATGCGCTATGGCTTCGTGGTCCCCGCGACGGCCGGCGGCTTCGACGGAGCACCCGGTCGCGACGCCTATTACCTGCACCATCCCATCGGCTATCACCACCTGATCGTCCCGTTCTTCAAGATCTTTGGCGAAGCGGAATGGGTGGTGCGCATGGTGCCGATCTTGGGCGGGCTGGTCATGCTGTGGGCGCTTTACCGCTTGGTGCGGCGCTTCTGGTCAGACACGACGGCGGTGTTCGCCTTGGCGGTGCACATCGCGCTGCCGTTTCTGTGTTCGTTCAGCGTGCTGATCGATCCCATGTTTCTTGAGATGGCCTGCTGCATCGTGGCTCTGGAAGGCTTTTTGGCCTATCAGACTGAACCAGCCAGCCGTCGCCGCGATCTGTTGCGCGCCTGCATCGCGCTGTTCCTGGGCGGCCTTCTGATGTGGGAGGTCTATTTCCTGGCCTTCTTCATGGGCCTGTGGACCCTGGGCTGGTGGCTGCGCGAGCTTTTCTTCAACCGCCCCGCAACCGCGACATCGACCGTCGAAAAGAAGCCCTTCCTATCGCCGCCTTTGCGCTGGTTGGGAGCAACCTTTGTCGCCGCCGTCATCCCCTTTGTCTTTCACTTCGTCTTCACCTGGCGCGTCGGCATGCTGCACGAGACGATGTCGTCCTATGGTCAGCGCAGCCAGGCCGACTGGCGGTGGGTGTACAGCCAGCTAAGCAAGTGGCTGGGGATCTTGTACGGCCAGCCGATTTTGGCGGTTGGCGGCCTGTGGCTGCTGTTCTTCTTCGTGCGTGCGCTAACCGGGCGGGCCCGTCGCCGCGATCAGGCCGTGTGGAGCTTCTTCCTGCTCAACTCGCTGTATTACCTGGCCTTTTCAAAAGGCGCCGCCATCCACCTGTATCGCGTGTTTTTCTACTCAACCTTCTTGACGCTTTCGACGATCGATCTGCTGAGCGATCTGTACGCCGCGGTGTCGTCCTGGTCACAGCAGCGATCGCCCGATCCGCGTCGTAGTCTGACTTTGGGTATGGCGGCAGCGACGGGTGGACTGCTTTTGTACTTCGTCGCGCAGGGGCCGCACGCCGTGCACAACCTGCTGGAAAGTCGCGAGCTGATGGGCACGCACGGTCACGTCGGCTACGACGCGGACTATCCCAAGCAGCGCTTCGCCATGGAGCTGGTCAAGGCCATGGATCGCAACGACTACCTGCTTAGCTACAACCTGAACAAGCGGATCGAGTTTTCGTTCTATGCCGATCGCCGCGAGACCGCGCTGCCCACGCTGGGATCGCTGGAATACCACCGTCGCCTGCATCCGCAGTCGTGGTTCATCACCGATGTCCGCTTGGCGCCGCCCGAAGGGCGCCTGCTCAATGAGCTTTTGCGGCAGCACTCGGCGACGCTTTATTATCCGTTTGTCATGGTCGATCTGCGTTCGCAGAGCGGGACAGAAGCAGGGCAAGCCAGCACGCCGGGGGTCCCGACGTTTCGCGAGCTTCGCCTTTCGCCGCAGCCCATGGACTGGGTGTGGCGCTGGTTCTATTCGCACAAGTACCCGCCGCTTCTGCCGGTGCCGCACTCGTCGTCGTTTGGGCAGTGCGTGATCGCCAGCTTGGATCCGGCGGCCGTCGCCAAAGCGGCGACTCCGGCCTTGAATGATGTCCTGCGCGAGCCGCCGATCAGCCCGCGTACCGCGACGGCCGATCTGGTCTGCTATCACAACGCGCTGGTGGCGCTGGGGCGTGGCGAGGAAGCACAGCGCTTTGCCGATCGACTGCGCAGCCTGCTGCCGCCGCGGGTGGGGGCGGGCGATCGCCTGATCTGGCCGGGCACTGGGCAGGTTCTGGGGACACGTGTGCAGCGGGGGCCGGGGCGCGTACTGCTGGCCGAGATCTGGGTCTTGGTCGATGCCATCGGCGCTGTGCAGCAGCGCGGCTTCACGGTCGAGCCGACGGGCAGCACCGGGGGGACACGTGCCAGCGGCAGCCCCGGAATGCGCGGCGAGCTGTTTTCCTCGCAAGGCGCGCAGCCGTGGCTGTGGTCGCCGCGACCCGGCTATCTGCTGGTCGACACCGTGCCCGTGTCGCAGGGGCGGCAGCGCATCGTTTTGCACAGCCAGGTGGCGCCCGCGGCCGTCCGACCCGATCTGCCCGCCTCGTCGAGCGTCGACCTGGGCGAGCTGGAGGTGCCGTGAGCCAACGACCGTCCATTGCGCTTCGGTCTGTGGCTCGGCTGGCGATGGCGGGAGCCCTGGTTGGCGGCCTGCTTTCGCTGTGCGGGTCGACGCTGTCGTGCAGTCCGCCGGTTGAGCGCTTTTTGCCCGCGCCGATCTCGCTGTCGTATGAGCGGGGCGTGGTTTCTTACATCGGCGAAGTCCGCGGCGAGCCCGACAATCGCTGCGGTGGCTCGGTCGATCCAGCGACGCTGCCGACGGTGGATTCTTCGCGCTTCTTGATCGATGTGGCCGCACCGCTTTCGGTGATCAACACGCGCGGCGGAGGCTCCGGACAGCTATTTCGCCATGGACTGGTCGAGATCCACGCCTTCCCTCGACCCGCGACCGAAAGTCGCCCCGCCGTGCAGGAAGCGCCGCGCGCCCTGCTGTGTGACACGTCCTTGGTGCACAGCAACGTGGCCTTTGATGACTTTTCCCTGCGTCGCACCGTCGGTGTAGGCGGACCGACACAGGACACCGGTCCGCTGGGCGCAGTGGTCGGCGCCGACTTGCTGACACGCTTCTTGCTGCAGCTTCGCCTGGACGGCAGCGGATCGCAGGGCAGCGGAGAGCTTCTGCTGCAGCGCAGCGATGTGACGCCCAGCTGTTCGTTGGATGCGGCGGTGGTGCCGTTTCTGCCCTTGGGCGGCGATCTGCGGGTGCTGGTTGGTGACTCGGTTCTGACCTATCCAGCGACGCGAATTACTGTGGCGGCCTGCGTCGAGCCGCTTTCCGATCCGCTGTTGCCATCGATGCCAGGCGCGCAGCCGCAGGCCTGCTTGTCCGCCGATCGCATCGGGAATGCTGCGCGCAGCTTGGATCGGCAGCTGAAGGCCGAACAGGCCAAGCTGCCGCCCAATGAAGCCGAGGTCGCGCGCTTGCAGAGCTGGCTGACCATCGCCAACGCTCTGGATCAGCGCATGTGTCCCGGCCCGCTGGATCCAGCGACGCTGGGCGACGTGACGGCAGAGCTTGGCTTGCGCAACGACGCCTACGAACCCAGCGGCGTCAACATGCGCTTCTTGTTGAGCACCGCCGTGCCCGACTTGATCCTGTCGCAGTCGGCCTGTCTGCGCCTGGGCGATCCCGCGCGCTGCATGTGCGATGACAAAGATCGCGTTCGCCTGCGCTTGCCAGGTCTGCACGGTCGGTCGGTCGGTGACCGTTCTCCGTCGACGGAAGACCTGGGCTGTCCGATTCGCTTGGGCGGCGGCAAGCTGGCCTCGATCGCGCTTCTGGCCGGTGGGCTGCACCTGTCGCCCTGTGCCGAGCTGGCGCGCAGTCGACGGCAGCGCTATGCCCTGCCCAAGCTCGACGACAGCGAGCGCATGGGTATCGACTGCGAGCGCGAAGCCTGCCTGCAGAACCTGGTCCGTCAAAGCGAGCTGACCCTGCGTCGCTGCGGTTACACCGGCATGGATGTCGAGCGGGCCTGCGACGATCACCTGGCGCCCACCGCAGCCTATGTCGAGATCGGCGGCGGCGCGCGCAGCCCAAAAGAGCCAGAAGACGCAGTGGCGGCCCTGGTGGTGCCCGATTCATCGCCGATGCTGCAGTCCGCCAACGTCGATCTGCGAAACAGCTCGGCACAGGTCGACGGCATCGTGGGGATCTCGCTGTTGCGTCGCTTGCAGACGGTGATCGACTATCCGCAGCGCCGCCTTTCCTTCACTTGTCGCTGCACGGCAGAAGGCGAAGCCGGCGGTCTGCAGCGCTGCCAGACCTATCGCGGCGTCAGCTACAACGCGGCCGATGGTTGCAGCCCCAACGCCCTCTATGCCATGCCGCGGAACTTTGCGCGGACCGCCTGCAACTGACGCACACCGCGCCGGAAATTTCGGTGCTTGACGGGCCCGCTTTCGAAAGAGCAAAGTCCCCCGCCAGACGGACCACGGCGATGAAGATCACTTGCACTCTGGGGGGCCTGCTGGCGACGGGGCTGCTGTTCTGTTCGGGCTGCAATCGATACGACGACCTGGCGCTGCAGACGGCGCGCAAGAACCGCAGCGATCTGCAGATCTGTGTCGAACAAGCCTTCCAGCGCAACCCGACGACCCAAGGCGAAGTCGAGCTGGCTTTTGAGATTGCTCCAGATGGCAGCGTGCATCGCTTCGCCGTCCTGAAGAACGACACTGGCGATCAGCAGCTTTCCGACTGCATTCGCGACCGGGCCACCGGGTGGAAGTTTCCCGCGCCGCCCCGCGGTCAGCCCGAACAGTTTCGCTATCGCATGAACGTCCACGCCTAAGTGCCCCAGTCAGAAAGCCCGAGCAAACCAACATGAGCAGCCCACCGATTTCTTCGTCCCCAGCGTCCCCAGGGGCGACCGACGACAAGCTTGGCTTCGATCAGGTCCTGGATCGCCTGCGGCAGATCGTGACGCGCTTGGAACAAGGCAACCTGCCGCTGGAACAGGCTCTGCAAGCGTTTGAAGAAGGGGTGCAGTTATCGCGGGCCGGGAGCGCCATCTTGGATGCGGCCGAGCTTCGCGTCGAAGCGCTGGTGCGCGGGGAAGATGGCGGCGATGCGCGTCAGCCGCTCGTCGCAGCGTCGGGGCAAGCGTCGTCTTCTGCGAACGGTTAGGGGCCCGCTCAACATGATCGCGCGATATACCCGGCCCGCCATGGCCGCCTTGTGGAGCGAGTCTCGCAAGCTGGCCACCATGTTAGAGGTCGAGCTAGCCGCCTGCGCCGCCTTGGAAGCGCAGCCCAACAGCCCGATTCCCGTCGGAACGACCGCGCTATTGCGCGAACGGGCAACAGCGCAGGGACCGCTGGATGGCGAGCGCATTTCTGCCATCGAAGAACAGACGCAGCACGATGTGCTGGCCTTCCTGACCCACGTCGAAGAACGCCTGGGCGACGAGGCGCGCTATCTGCACTATGGCCTGACGTCTTCCGATGTGCTGGATACGACGACGGCGATCCTGCTGCGCGATGCGACGGATCAGATCCTGGCAGGGCTGACCGATGCGCTGCTGCCGGCGCTGGCGGATCAAGCGCGTCAGCATGCGCAGACACCGATGATCGGTCGATCGCACGGCATGCACGCGGAACCGGTGACGGCCGGTCTGCTGTTCGCCGGCGCTTATGCCGAAGTCAGCCGCGCGCGCGATCGCCTGCAGCGGGCGCGCCAAACCGTCGCGGTCGGCAAGCTGGCGGGTGCCGTCGGCGTCTATGGATCGGGATCGATGTCGCCGCTTGTCGAAGCGCAAGCGCTGGCGGCACTGGGCCTGTCGGCCGAGACCGTCGCGACGCAGGTGGTCGCGCGCGATCGCCACGCCGAGCTTGTGCAGGCCCTGGCCTTGTTGGCGGCGGCCATCGAGCGCCTGTCGATCAACCTGCGCCACCTGCAGCGCAGCGAAGTCGGCGAAGTCGAAGAGGCATTCCGCGCCGGGCAGAAGGGTAGCTCGGCCATGCCGCACAAGAAAAACCCGATCTCGTCGGAAAACTTGTGTGGTCTGGCCCGGCTTCTGCGATCGCACTGCGGCTGTGCGCTGGAAAACATCGGGCTGTGGCACGAACGCGATATCTCGCACTCGTCCGTTGAACGCGTGGTGCTGCCGGATGCCACAACCGTGGCCGATTACATGGTTCAGCGCACCGCTCGCTTGGTGCGTGGGCTGGTCGTGCGCGGCGATCGCATGGCCCGCAACCTGGCCCAAGGCGGCGGTCTGTACGCGTCGGAAAAAGTGATGCTGGCGCTGGTCGGAACCGGGCTGTCGCGGCGCGCTGCGTATGAGCTTGTGCAAGGCCATGCCTTGCTGCAAGGCCAGGAAAACAGCGAGCGTCTGACACCGATCGCCGCGACGGAAGATCCGCCGTTTCTGCGTCGTCTGGCCGCCGATTCGCGGATTGTCGAACGCCTGTCGCCGACCGTGCTGCGTGGCTGCTTCGATCTGTCGCAGCACCTGCGCCACGTCGACACCATGATCAAGCGCGCGCTGGCCTAGTGTCCCGTCGCTGATTCGCGCCGCAACGCGGTCGTGACGGTTGTCCGTCCGCTGTGCGGTGCGTCGGTTCCAGGCCGAACGGCCGACGCCCGATCACGCCTTGCAGACACGCGACCACCGAAGTTTTTTCTGAAACGAAGATCCGGGACGGGCCGCTGGCTGCGCATTTCTCCGTCGAGGGCGCAGCAGCCAGGGCCGTTAGTTGGTGAGCTTTTTGTAGCGGATGCGGTGCGGCTGTTCGGCGTCTTTGCCCAAGCGGCGCTTGCGGTCGGCTTCGTAGTCGCGGAAGTTGCCTTCGAACCACACGACCTTGCTGTCGCCTTCAAAGGCCAGAATGTGCGTCGCCAAGCGATCGAGGAACCAGCGATCGTGGCTGATGATGACCGCGCAGCCCGCGAAGCTGGTCAGCGCCTCTTCCAAGGCGCGCAGCGTATCGACGTCCAGATCGTTGGTCGGTTCGTCGAGCAGAAGCAGGTTGCCACCGGTGCGCAGCATCTTGGCCAGGTGCACGCGGTTGCGCTCGCCGCCGGATAGTTCTTTGATGCGCTTCTGCTGTTCGGTGCCTTTGAAGCCGAACTGCGAGCAGTAGGCGCGCGTCGGCACCTTGCGCTTGCCCATCTCGAAGTGCTCGGCGCCGCCGCTGATCTCTTCCCAGACGGTGCGGTCGCCTTGCAGGGCGTCGCGGCTTTGGTCGACGTAGGCCAGCTTGACGGTCTCACCGACGATCAGCTTGCCCTTGTCCGGCTTTTCCGCGCCGACGATCATGCGGAACAGCGTCGTCTTGCCGGCGCCGTTGGCACCGATGATGCCGACGATGCCGCCGCGCGGCAGGCGGAACGATAGCTCGTCGATCAGCAGGCGATCGCCGTAGCCTTTGCACAGCTTTTCCGCGATGACGACGTTGTCGCCCAGACGCTGCGCCGGCGGGATCGAGATCTCCGCCACTTCTTGTCGCGCTTCGATCGACTTCTGCAGCATCTCTTCATACGCCGACAGACGCGCTTTGCTTTTGGCGTGGCGGGCCTTGGGCGATGCGCGCACCCATTCCAGCTCGCGAGCCAGGGCCTTCTGCCGCGCCGTTTCCTGCTTTTCCTCGACGGCCAGGCGCTGCTGCTTCTGTTCCAGCCACGACGAATAGTTGCCTTGGAAGGGATGACCTTGGCCGCGATCGAGTTCCAAGATCCAGCCCGCGACGTTGTCCAAGAAGTAACGATCGTGGGTGATGGCGACGACGGTCCCGGCGAATTCTTCCAGGTGACGTTCCAGCCAAGCGACCGAGTCAGCGTCCAAGTGGTTGGTCGGTTCGTCGAGCAGCAGCATGTCGGGCTTGGACAAAAGCACGCGACACAGCGCGACACGACGGCGCTCGCCACCGGACAGCACGGTCACGTCGGCATCGGGCGGCGGCAGGCGCAGCGCGTCCATCGCGATCTCGAGCGTGCGATCCAGTTCCCAGCCGTTGACAGCGTCGATGCGATCTTGCAGCTTGGCCTGTTCGTCCAGCAGCTTTTCCATCTGGTCGCCGTCCATCGGCTCGCCCAGCTGGTTGCTGACCTCTTCAAAGCGGGTCAGAAGGGCCCGCACGTCTTTGACCGCCTCGGCGACGTTTTCAAGGACGTTCTTGTTGGGATCCAGCTGCGGCTCTTGCGGCAGGTAACCGATCTTGATGCCGTCGGCGGGGCGGGCTTCGCCCTGAAACTCTTGATCGACACCCGCCATGATGCGAAGCAGCGAGGACTTGCCCGCGCCGTTGGGGCCGATGACGCCGATCTTGGCGCCCGGCAGAAACGACAGCCAGATGCCCTTCAAAATCTCGCGCTGCGGGGGCACCACTTTGCGCAGGTTCTGCATCGTGAAGATGTACTGATGAGCCATTGGGTCCTTTGTGTCCTTTGGTTCGGTTCAGAATGACAAGAGGTGCAAGCCCGATCCCACCCGATTCCGCCCAATCCCGTTACGATCGCAGGGCGTTTTCCGACGGGGACGGGTTGGTCGGCGGCAGGTATAGGCCGTGCAGGCTATAGGCCAGGATCTGGTGTCCGACTTGCTGAAGCTCGGCGGCGCTGCTGTTGCGGCGGGCAATCCACTGCAGCGCGACTTCTTTTAGGCCACCCAGCGCTGCTTGCGCGACGATGTTGGCGTCGCAGGTGCGCACGATGCCCATCTGCTGACCCAGCTTCAGGGCGTGGCACAAAAGGTCGCGAACCCGGCCATAGAAGTCGGCCATCTTGGCATCGCACTCGGCATCCAGGCCCTCGGCGCTGAGCAGCGTGATGCGAGTGACGTCGCGGTTCTGCTGCAGCACCGCAAAGATGCGATCCAAGTTGGCTTGGATCTGCTGCAGCGGGGCGGGTGCCTGGGGGGAAAGATCGACGACGCGCAGCACGCTGCGGATGCGATCCAGAAGCTCATCGACTAGCTCATCGAAGATGGCGCGCTTGCTGTCGAAGTGCAGGTAGAACGTGCCGCGCGCGATGTCGGCGCCGTCCAACAGATCCTGGATCGACGTCGCGTGGTACCCGCGCTGGGCAAATAGCTGGCGGGCGACATCCAAGATCTGCGCGCGGCGCTCGTTGCGCAGGCGCTGGGCCCGCAAAGATCGTCCGTCGCTGATGGGCTCTTCATGGCCCTCGTGCGGTTCGCTGGGTTGCCCCTTGGCTGCAACATCTGCCTGGTGGCCATCGGTCGCATCGCGGGGCTGCTGCGGCGGCGAGGGCTCCG
>JAYRFD010000978.1:0-3863 GCA_041908565.1 Polyangia bacterium
CACCGCGATCGTCGTCGGGGCGCGCAGCATCCCACAGCAGCACCGGCCAGCCAGCCACGCGTGATCCGTCGCCCTTCCAGGCATAGATCTGGCTGTCGAACGCGGCAGCCACAATGTCCAGCTTCCCGTCGCGATCCAGATCGGCCAGGACCGGCGATGCAAAGAAGCCGTCATCGATCACGTGCCGACGATCGCGCGCGATGGCCGCTGCCACCCGATCGACTTCGACGGGAAATCCCGACAGCAGCTTGCCGTCTGGACCGTAAGCCACCACAAAGCCGTCATAGCTAGCCGCCACCACATCCAGCTTTCCATCGCCATTGATGTCGCCGATGGCCACCGTCGCTAGCACGGCCGATCCAAAGCCCGGACGCGGACGATTGGCGGCCACAGGATTCTTCCATCCTGGTGCACCGGCGTGCCCTTCCATGGTTCCCGCCAAGCCCGGCAGCGTCGGCAGGACGACAGGCCAGCCTGCAAGCTCGCGACCGTCGGCCCGGATGGCGTGCACCAAGCCGCCCGAGTCCGCGACCACGATCTCGCGCTTGCCGTCGCCATCCAGATCGGCCGTCTTGGGCGAAGACTCTCCCGAGGCGCCCAAGCGCTTGGGGAAGCCCGGCAGCAAGTCCGGGTCGGTTCGGATGTGCACGGCTCGCCGCGCCTCGCTCAACAGGCCGTTGCGCTGCGGATCCGTCGATCGCTGCCACACGCGAACGCGCACCGTCACGGTATAGACATGCGCGATGTCGTCGGGCTGCCAGGCCGGATCGTCGCGATTCAAGACGGGGTTTTGGATCTTGAGCTGACTCACCGGCAGATCGGCCAGCTTGCCTTCCATCGCCCGCGTCATGCCCTCGCCATGGCCCAAGCGCGTGTACTTTTCTTCGCGCGGGTCGACACCAGGAGCCCACGCCACATCGAAGTCAAAGCTGTCGCCTTCTGGCTGGCCGTGACGGATGGCGATGCGTCCTTCGATCGGCACCGTGCCATCGCGTTCGCCAAAGACCTGGAACCACTCGGGCCGCTCGATCTCGACCTCGGCGGGAATGGCGCCAGACAGGATCTTGTCGACGGCGCTGCGGGCGTTCACGCGGCCATAACCAAAGCGCCGAACAAAGCCTGGGCCCGTCGGATAGGCCGCCTGATTGTTGTCTTCGCTGGGGTCATAGAAGCCGTCCGCCGTTCCCAGCATGATCTGTCGCACTTCTTCCGCGCTCAGGCGACGCACACGTCCCGCTGCGGGCCCGCTGTCGCCCGCTGGTGCGGTGTCTCCCACCGTCGGTGGATGCAGCCGCGGCGGAGCCGGCAGATCGCCCGCCAAGGCCGCGCTGTACAGCAGGCCCGCCATCCCCGATGCCCGGCCCGTCGCTTCCGAGCTGCAGCTTTCCCCCGGCACCGACAGCAAAAGCTGCGCGCCATAGTTCGTGCAGTTATCAAACGCGAACGCATGCGTCGAGTCCTTCAGGTCCTCGGCGTTGTAGCGAATCGCGTGCACGTAGATCGTGTGGTTGTTGGTGCCCGGAAAGTTGTGATGGAAGCTGTTTTCGTCGGCGGCCGAGGCAATCACGGCCACGTGGTTGTCGTAGGCATAGTCGATCGCCCACTGCGAAAGCGGCGTGTTGTCCAGCGTGCCCAGTGCCTCTTGTACGACGGAGGCGCCGATGTCGACGGCATAGACAGTGGCCAAGGCAAAGTCGTTGGCATCGGCAACGAAGCTGTCCCCGACGCGCAACGGCATCACGCGACAGCGCGGACAGACCCCGGCTTCGCCTCGCCCGTTGTCGGCTTCCCCGCTTGAGTCCTTGGCTTCTCCCGTCCCATGGCCATAGCGCGTGTCGTCGTTGGCATCGTTGTCATTGCGAAAGAAATCCCAACCCGAAATATCGTCGGTGTACCCGTTGCGGTCGTCGTCCTTCTTGTCGGAAAAGACCGCGATCAGATCCTGCGGGTCCAAGATCCCGTTGCCGTTTTCATCGCGCAGCCGAGGGTCGCAGATCTTGGCGGCCTCGGGCTGTTCGTGGCCGGTGGCGCCGGTGTAGTCCTGCACGTTGAACACACCGTCGCCGTTGGCGTCGTGCAGGCGCTTGCCTTCGCCGCGGTTTTCCGGCTTCTGGCAGGGATCGGCGGGCGGCGGTAGCTCGCCGCGGTTTAGAAACCACTTGTTGACCAGATCACGTTCGTCCCAGTACGCCCCGGAATCCAGGACGGCAATGACGACGCGCGGATCGCCGGTGGTCTTGGCCCAGGCGCGGTCGTAGCTGCCGCCCATGCCCAGCCGCTTGGTGCGAGCATCCAGCTTGGTGTAGCTCGACGGAGCGAAACCCCACGATTCCCACTGATTCTTCCAGCTGGGGTCGCTGGGCCAGTTCTTGGGGTCGCTGTAGTCCACCGGGCCGCTGCGTTCATCGGGCGGCCACGCCGCGTTTCCACCGTCTGCCAGCAGCACCGAGCCCAGCACGACCAGCAGCAACAAGCCCCAAAGCCGACGACGATGCGTCGTTCGTCGACGAGCAGACGCACGAAGACCGGCAGCCGGATCCCGCAGGTGGGCAGATGTAGTAGACATGCCCCGATCTGTAGGATCGCCCTCGGCGCGCTGTCGATGCTTTTTTTCGCGAAAGCGGCTGACGTATGCTGCGCCGCATGTACACACCCCACTCGTTGCACGGTCATCCGAAGCTGGCGGGCTCTGGCTCGCCTTCCCGTCGTTCCATGCGGTCGTGGCTGTGGCTGGGCGCCATCGCGATCCTGTCTGCCTGCGTGCCCGCGGACGCAGCAGATGCGACAGGGAATGCAGATCGCCAGGACACAGCCGCCAGCAGCGCAGCCCAGGCAGCGTCCGTCACCGCTGAAGCTGGCGAGGTCGCCCCGTCGGCGCAGCAAGACGATGGCGCAAGCGACGATGCGCTGCAGACCCTACGTCCGACCGACCCAGCCGATCCGACGCTGGCAGTGCCAACTGGCTGCTGGGCCGAGCGAAGCTGCGGAGCCCGCAAGTACGTCTGCAAGCGCCCCGACAGCCCGCGCCCCTGCGGCGCTCCCGGCTGCACCGAGATGCAGTTCGCGTGTTCGTCGGATGCCGGCTGCCTGGAAGGCTACCGCTGCGTGATGTGCAAGCCTGGCGATCCTTTCCCGTGCACGTTTGCGACGGGACTCTGCAAGCCGGCCGGCTGCCGGACCGACCGCGACTGCGGCTCTGCCAACTTGGTCTGTCAGAGCGGCGCCTGCGCGCACAAGACCTGCCGAAACAGCCGTAGCTGCAGCGGCTACTGCGTGGCCGGCTCCTGCTGGAACAAGGCGGGTTGGTGCCACGACACGACGCTGCCGCCCCCTCCATAACCGAAGCCCCCAGAACCGACGCCCCCAGAACGGCGCGCCAAGCCGCTGATCTGGCGGCGCAGCAAGTCCGTCCCTTCCGCAGCGACGATACACGCCGCGATCTCCCCGTCAGTCACCGTCCCAGCAGCCATCGCCCAGCGACACTCGACGCTGGCCTTCCGCGATGCCCTTGCCGCAGAAGGTGTTTACATATTTGGCTTTGGATGCCCTCAGCAAGCCGTAGCGCGCGGCTGGGGCCCCGACGGTCGCGAACGCCTTTTTTCTCGCCGCCACGCAACAAAACCATGTCGAGCAAAAAGGGTTCGCTGTCGCCCCAACCTTCGTTCTTCTCGACGATGGCATTGTTTTGTAGACACCTTCTTAGTTTCCCGACGAAGGCAGCAGGCTGGCCAGCCAGCTAAGGGATGGAACTTTCGTCGCCAGCATGGTCAGGATTGGCGCCAGAATCACCAGGCTGAACTGCTTGCCCAGACCGGTGTCCCAGTTCAGCTTGCCGGTGTCGCCAGCCGCCAGCCCACTTAGGA
>JAYRFD010000979.1:0-3596 GCA_041908565.1 Polyangia bacterium
ATACAGGTTGGTATCCGAGGACCCACGGCTGAAGCTGGCCGAGCGCGTCTCGTCGTAGCGCAGGCTCTGCACTAGTTCCAGCGTGACGGGTCCTAGCGTCGCCGCCGTGGCGGTGTTCGAAAACGGCGCCGGCACCTGCACCGCGTACTTGAGCGTCGTGCCCGCGCGCGCAATGAACAGCTGTTTGATCTTCTTGAACGCGTCGATTTCATCGGCCGTCCAGGGATCGGGATCACTCAGCGGATCGTCCAGATCCACTTCGGTGATGCTCTCGGGATCGCCGTCGGAATCGACGACCATCTCAAGCCGGCGGGCTTGCGGCTGAACGGCGGCGGGCAGGGTCACGATCTCAAGCTTGGGCGGCTTGATGGGCGCGGTCGCTGGCGTCGATGCGTCAACGGCACTGAACGCCGGCAGGCTTGGAATGTTGATCGGCGTTGGATCCAGCGGAGTGGTCTCAAGCAGCGCCCAAAGCTGCGGCAGCGCCGCTTTTTCATCGGGATACAGCGTGCGAATGTACGAAGGCGTCTCCATGCGCAGGATCTCGCTGACCGAAAAGCGATCATCGGCCGGCTTCGACCCGATGACTCCGTCAACGCGACGAGCCAAGCTGCCCAGCGCCCCAGGCAGCGCGCCCAGTGCGTTCAGCGTCCTGATGCTGCGCACGGACAGATAGGTCTTGCTCTTATCGACGTTGGGCGACGCAATGGACGAGCCCTGCATGCGCGTGATCAGCTCGGATTGCAGGCTGGCCACGTCCTGTTCGTCAGCCGGTGGCGCATCGGCAGGCGGCGAACAGGCCCACAAGGCCAGCGACAAGCCGCCAACCAGGCCGCGCTGAAGTGTGGATTGACGACAGATAGACACAGTTCGATTTGTCTTCATTGCGAGTCCTTTCCCACGATCACGGGAAGTGATGAATCTCCGTCGACGGAAGGGCGGGCGCGGATCACGTCCGCCCGGTCAACGAGGAAGAGATTCATACCAAACCGCTCTGACATTGGGGCACGGGAATTGAGCAGCGATGGTCGCAACGCCGGCCCTGCAGATTGCGCTATGGTGCGGACCATGAAGCGCATACTGCCTGCTTTTTTATTGTCAGGAATGTTGATGCATTGGCCAGGCTGTCTGCAGCCGCCCCAGGACTTTCCCACGCCCCCCAACCTGCTGTCGGCGAGCGCCAGCGAAGCCAAGGTCACGCTGCTGCACTTTTCCGACTATCACAGCCACGCGGTGCCGTTCTTTGCCGAGCACGCGCCCGACCAAGCCGGCATCGCGCGCGCCGTCGCATACGCCAAGAACCTGCGCGTGACGCAGAAAAACGTGCTGGTGCTGGGCGGCGGTGATCTTCTGAACGCCGGCACGCCCGCCTGGTCAGACAAGTACTTCAAGACCTGCACCGACTGGACGTGGTGGAACGACATCGTCAGCGTTATGGCCTTTGGCAATCACGATGCGGACTATGGCTGGGATGCGTTTGCCGCCTGCCGCGCCAAGACGACGTATCCGATCCTGTCGGCCAACCTAGTCGATGGAGCCGGCAACGTGATCTTGTCCGACGGCGGCAAGCCCTATGTGGTGCGGCAAGTCGGCGACGTGCGCATCGGCATCTTCGCCCTTGCAGGACCGGACTTCGTTCGCTTGGTCAAGGCGGCAAACCTGCCGGCAGGGGCTCGTTTTTCCGACGGCATGGCAGCGGCCAAGAAGATCGTCACAACCCTTCGCGAACAAGAAAAAGTGAACGCCGTGGTCTTCATCGGCCACCAGGATCGAGAAACAGACTTCGCGATGGCCGCGGCGATCCCGGGCATCGACGTCATCCTGGGCACGCACTCGCACTACAAAGGGCCGCTGCAGCAGATCCCGGGCACGCAGACGTGGTTCATCAGCCCGTTTCAGTACCTGAACTATCTGTCGCAAGTCAGCTTGAGCTTCCGCGGCGGGGTGCTGTCTCGCGTCGAGGGAGCGCTGGTCAAGATGGACAGCAACCAAGCGCAGGACGCGATGCTGTCGTGGGAAGTCGGACGCATGCAGACCGATCTGGAAACCGACCCGACGTATGCCGAACGCTTCGTGCGCATCGGCGATGCCGCGGTGGAACTAGACGTCGATGGCATCGACACCAGCGAATCGGTTCTGGGCAACTTCGCGATGGATGTCCTGCGCAGCGCGCCTGCCGTGCGCGCGCACGCTGCGTTTTCGACGGCAAGCTCGTTTCGCGCGTCGATCCCGCCGGGACGCATTCGCATGGAAGACTATCTGACTGCGCTGCCCTACAAGAACCGCGTGCTGACGTTTCAGCTGACGGGGGCTCAGCTTCAGGCGGTGCTGGACCTGGGGGTCAGCAAGCGCGGATCGGACAACTTCGGAGTCACATCGGGTCTGCGCTACAGCATCAGTCCATCGGCGCCGACCGTCGCCCGCGATGTGAAGGTCGTGCGCGATCCGACCGCACCGACGCCGGCCTTTGATCCGATCCAGCCGACCAGCCTGTATACGGTCGCGGCCACGGACTACGTGGCGCTGATCGCGGGCGGCTATTCGGATCTGTTCAAAGTCGCCACGCCGACAGACACCGGCGCGATCGTTAACGACGTGATCATCGACTCGATCCGCCGAAACTCACCGGTGCGATCGCAGCGCGATGGTCGCGTCCGCATCGGCGACTGATCGGCGACTGGTCAGGGACTGATCGGCGCCGCCGTTCCGTTGAGGATTTCGGATTTCTCGGAGGGGGCTTCGCAGCTTGTTCACGACCTGCCGCAGACGCGGAAGACGGCGGTCTACGCGTTAGGTAATCTGATGGGGTGTCGGGTCGGATCCAGGCCGGCTGCCGCCCGCGCAGGAATCCATGCGCCGCTACGCCGGTCGAATCACCTGCGACTGAATCGCGCGCAGCGCACCTGCCGCATCCGACTCCTGCAGCGAGATATGCGCCGCACTTCCGGGCTGTTCTTCGACGACGCACACCGTCAAGCGCGACTCGGTCTTCACGCGCTGCTGGCGGGTCGGTTCCAGTTCCGGATTGCTGCGCAGCTCATCCAGCCAGTCGTGCCACTCTTCCTCGCCCGCCGTCTCGCCGGGCAAGCGCATCAGGCTGATCCACGTTCCCGTGTTCACGTACAGCAGCGAGTCATCCCGAAACCAGCGAGCCGCGTGCGTGTGTCCGGTGATCACCACGCGGGCCGCATGCTTGCTGGCCAGCTTGCGCATCGGCTTCACTTCGCTCTCGTCCGGTTCCAGGCTGAAGAATGCGTCGCCCTGCTTGCCGCCGAGCATGCGGTGCGCGCGCGCGTACAGCTTCAGTCCCGTCTTGGCCAGCTTCACACTCAGGCCATCGCCCTGTCCGCCCGCGAAGTTCACAGCCATGTCATCGCCACGCAGCAGCGCTTCTAGCTGCATCTTTTCGCCTTCGCTTAGGTCCGCGCCATCGACCCGATCCGCCAGCGCCAGATCGGGCTCTGTTTCGCCATCGGCCCCTGGTGCGAATGAGATCGCCGTCCCCGCATTGCGCATCACTTGCCACAGGATGCTGTAGCTCGCCTTCTGAAACAGCAGGCGACACGCCGCTGCATCGACCGCCAGCGCGGCCAGGA
>JAYRFD010000980.1:0-7123 GCA_041908565.1 Polyangia bacterium
CATCATCATCGACAAGGGCAAGTTCATCTTCATTGGCTCGTCGGCCAAGATCCTGGGGGTGGAAAACCGCGCGCGCATTCTGTCGCAGGGCACCAGCTTCAAGACCATCGAGCTTGGCGATGTGACCATCGATGACTTCGACATCACGCTGAACCTGCCCACCCAGATCTTGCTGTCTTGCGCCGCCACGTTCGATGGCACGAAGGTGCCCAACTACACCGTGCGCAACAGCTCTTTGCAGGGTGTGAACTCGCCGAAGAACATGGGCTCGGCGTCGGCCTTGGTCGTCGACCACTGCAACCTGCGCGTCTACAACAACATCATTGGCGTACAGAACACGACGGCGCTGACGGACGTCAACGCGCAGGCTTTTGATACCGGCATCGGCCTTCTTTACAACTTCATTGCTTGCAACCGTGCGGTCACCGCCGACCTCTTCAACAATGTCATCGCGGGCAACATGAACGCCGCTTTGAACATGGGCTCCGTTGACTGCGCGCTGTGGCGAATCAATGCCAGCTTCAACACGGTCATCGGAAACGGTCGCACGGTTGGCGGAAACCCGGGCGGGATGATCGGTCCGCCGAACAAGGCGTCGGCCAACGTGGTCATCGGACAGAGCCTGTTTGCCAACACGCTGTCTGCTTCGGGATCGCAGTTCCGCTACGCGGATCAAGTGACCTGGCGCGATGTCGTCGTCAGCGCCGCCGACAATGTCTCGCAGCCTGGCATCAGCAAGGCCGACTTCGAGCTTGAGACCAACTTCGCACTGAAGTCTCCGTCGACGATCAACAGCAGCTGCTGTTTCGACAAGGCGCAGCCCGGAACCGGCGACAAGTTCCCCGCCTTCGACCGTGCGGGGACGCCGCGGCCCAAGGGGGCCGGCTATGACCTGGGCGCGCTGGAAGTGAAGTAAGCCGCCGGGATCGCGAGCAAGCGCAGCGGTTAGTCCGACGGGCTGCGCACTTCATAGACCCGGAAGCCCTGGTCCGTCGTGGGTCTGCGACCCGTGTGGGCCACGAAGCTAAGCCCCGAAGCCGCCGAGATCTCGCAGACGGATTCGCTGGCCAGGGTCTCGCCTGGGCTTCCGGCGTGCGCAAGCTGGATGGCCCCCTGCACGGCCACGCTGCTTAATGTCGCCGTCGAGGAAATGACGCCCACTTCGACCGCGGCAGCGGCGGGAATGTGCAGCTGATTGGCGCTGCGCACGATCGCAAGAGCACAGCGCAGGGCGCGGGCCGGCCCATCGAAGTAGCCGATCAGCGCCTTCGAGTCTTCCGCCTCTGTGGTCAGGCCGCGGTGCTTGGCGGTCAGGCGCTCGGCCACTTCGCGCAGCGGCGCGGGGATGTGGCTGGCGGGACAGGCCAGGGCCAGCACGCAGCCCACAAACGTGCCCGATCGCGGCTCGCTGGGTCCCGAATCCAAGAAGCGCTGGATGGCATCCAGAAGATCCTCGGCGCCGTGGCCCCAAGGCGCGTGATCGGCACCGGGAAGCTCGACATAGCGGGCCCCGGGAATCAGCGCGGCCAGCCGCTGGCTGTCGCTGGCTGGGCGATGCCGGTCGTCTTTTCGGTGCAGGACCAGCGTCGGCATCTGCAGCGCCGCCAAGATCGGACGGATGCTGGATCCGGCGCCGATGCGCAGCATTGAAATGGCTTCGCTGGGGCAGGCCGAGTGCCGCAGCAGCGTCGCAAAATACCGTCGAAATGCCGGATCGTTTTGCAGCGACGGCGCCATCGTTTCGGCAAACAGCGGGGTGCCCCAGCGGTTCAGCACGGCTTCGGTTTGTTTCTGCAGCGCTTGCTCGTTTGTGTCGCCCTCTTGCGTTTCTGCCAGCAAGCGACCACCGCCGTACAGGATCAGGGCCCGCACGCGCTCGGGATGCAGGGCGGCAAACAAGGCCGCGCTGATGCCGCCATCGCCCATGCCCAAAAGCGTCACGTGATCAACGCCGGCCCCGTCCATCACCGCGCGAATGTCGGCCACGTGGTGATCGATCGAAAGCGGCCAAGGGCGACTGGACATGCCGCAGCCTCGGTGATCAAAGCGCAGCACGCGACAGAAGGCCGCCAGCTGACGATAGAAGCTGGCCACGGCCGGCAGCTGCATGCACTGCTCAAGGTGCGTGATCCATTCGCCGCTGACCACCAAGTCCGGCCCGGTCAGTCCCTGCCGAGCAAAGGCCACGTCGCCTTCATCGGTGGCCGCCCACTGCGTGGTCGATGCCGTAATCGGTGCCGCGAACTGACGCTGAATCGATGCGGTCTGCGACGAAGAATCGTAGATCGACTCTTTGCCCATGCCCTGCTCGATGAGCTTGGCGATGTGGTCGTACGCCTGTGTCCACGCGGCTTCGACCTCGTGATTCCAGCCTTCGTCTACCGACGCCAAGGCTTCGATCAGCGCATGCCCCATGAAGTTCAGGTGGCTGGCCTGCACGCCGTAGTGCGCGTGCCGCTGCCCCAGCTCAAGCAGATAGGGGACCAGGCGCTGCGTCTGCTGCAGGTTGTCCACGCACAGCTTCAAAGCCGCCATCAGCATGCGATGCTGCACCGAAAGGTCTTCTGAAAACAGCGATCGCAGCGTCGGATTGGCATGAAACAGGCGCTGGTAAAAGATCTGCGCCAAGTGATCGCCCTTGCGGCTGACGCGCAGAAAGGAATCGGTCACGCGGTTGATGCTGGCGTCGATGTTGGCAGTGGCTGAGTTGCCCAGCGGGACATAGATGGTGGCCAGCGCTTCCAGTTCATCCCGCACGATGTCGACCTGGGCGGGCCGCACATCGGGATCGCGCGCCGTGCAGCAGTCGATCAGACGCTTGAAGCCCTCTGGCACATCGGGCAGCAAGGAAACCAATAGAGGCAGCTCGTTGCTGCTGACAAAGCGCGGCAGCTCGCCAATGCGCAAGTGCGCATGCGGCAGACGACCGAGCAGCAGCTCATACAGAATCAGGCCCAGCGAATAGATATCGCTGCGTCGACTGGCGGGCGCGCCGCGCCACAGCTCTGGCGCCATGTAAAGCGGGGTGCCGGCCAGCTGCCCATCCATCGACACGCCTTCGAGCGTCGGCTTGCCGGGCGGCTGCGCGGCATCGTTCGCTGCGTCGTTTGCCGCAGCGCGGGCCGCCTCTTCGATCTGTGCATCGGGCGGCAGCCGCGGCTCGATCACATCCAAAGAGCGGATCAGACCGATTGGCTTTGGATCGCGCGGCACAGCCTCTGGCTCGACGATCTGCGCCAGACCGAAGTCGAGAATCTTGATCTCGCCCGTGCTGGTCAGCATCACGTTCGCTGGCTTCAGATCGCGATGCAGAACACCCCGGTTGTGGGCGGCCGCCACGCCGCGCGATAGACCTTGGCCGATCTTCAGCACCGTCAGCCAGCTGGCCGGGCGCGGCAGCAGGTTCAGCGAACAGCCTTCGACATATTCATACGCGATGTACGGCTGCCCGCTGACTTCGCCGATGCGATAGATCGCGACGATGTTTGGATGCTGCAAGCGAGCGACGGCGCGGGCCTCGCGAACCAGGCGCTGCCGTGCGATCGGATCGTGCTGCTTGGTTGCGATCAGCTTGATGGCGACCTTGCGATCCAGCGCGGTGTCGCGCGCCAGATACACCGCGCCCATCGCCCCGGATCCGATGGAATGCAGAAGCGTAAAACCATCAAACGCGCGCGGGATGTTGACCCCACTCTCCGGCCTGCCCATTGCGTCCTCCGCTGCTGTTCCCGAACAGCGCCTAAGACATGCTGCAAGATCGAAGCCGCTCGCCCCGCGACGCAAATGGCGAACAAGCGCCCTGCGCGCTGCGCAATGGGTGCGTTCCCGCGCACAAAAAACGCGCTGGCCGTCCGTCGGTGACAGGGGAAGGAAGAACGGGAAGAGAGGTCGTACAGGAGGACTACAGCGGGATGTTGCCGTGCTTCTTGGGCGGGTTCTGCTGACGCTTGTTTCGCAGCATACGCAGGGCGGCGATGATCTTCTTGCGCGTCTCGCGCGGGCGGATCACTTCGTCGATGTAGCCCAGGCCCGCCGCCGTGTACGGGTTGGCGAACTTGTCGCGATAGTCCGCCGCATACTGCGCCGCCGCCGCCGCTTGCGCAGCCACCGCGTTCTGCGGGTTCTGCGTCGCGGCTGCCGCGATCTGTTCGCGGAAGATGATGTTGACCGCGCCTTCCGGGCCCATGACCGCGATCTCGGCCGTCGGGTACGCCAGGTTGATATCGGCCCGCACGTGCTTCGACGCCATGACGTCGTAGGCACCGCCATACGCCTTGCGCGTGATCAGCGTGACCTTGGGCACCGTCGCTTCGACGAAGGCATACAGCAGCTTGGCGCCGTGGCGAATGATGCCGCCGTGTTCCTGATCTTTGCCTGGCAGGAAGCCCGGCACATCGACCAGCGTCAGCAGCGGGATGTTGAAGCAGTCGCAGAAGCGCACGAAGCGCGCCGCTTTGACGGAAGCATCGATGTCCAACACGCCGGCCAACACCGCGGGCTGATTGGCCACAATGCCGACGCTGCGCCCGTCCATGCGAGCAAAGCCGACGACCATGTTCTGCGCATGCTCGGGCTGGATTTCGAAGAAGCGGCCGTCATCGACGATCTTGTGGATGATGTCTTTGATGTCGTACGAACGGGTTGGCTCGACGGGAACCAGCGTGTCCAGGGCGGCGTCTTCGCGATCGGCAGGGTCCTTGCTTGGCACCACCGGCGGATCTTCTGCGTTGTTCGATGGCAGATACGACAGCAGCTCGCGCAGCATGGCCAGCGCCGATTTTTCGTCGGCACAGCGCAGGTGCGCAACGCCTGACTTGCCGGCATGCGTGTGCGCACCGCCCAGGTCGTCCTTGGTGACATCTTCGTGGGTGACCGCCTTTACGACATCGGGGCCGGTGATGAACATGTAGCTGGTCTTGTCGACCATCAGGATGAAGTCGGTCATCGCGGGCGAGTACACCGCGCCCCCCGCGCACGGTCCCAGCACCACCGAAAGCTGCGGTACGACGCCCGATGCCAGGACGTTGCGCGTGAAGATCTCGGCATAGCCGGCCAGCGATTCCACCCCTTCTTGGATGCGCGCGCCGCCCGAGTCGTTCAGGCCAATGACCGGCGCTCCGACGCGCATGGCCATGTCCATCACCTTGCAGATCTTCCCCGCGTAGGCCCCGGACAAGCTGCCACCAAAGACGGTGAAGTCCTGCGCGAACAGGAAGATCTGTCGGCCATTGACCTGGCCATAGCCGGTCACCACGCCGTCGCCCAGGATCTTCTGTTCCGCCATACCGAAGTCGGTGCAGCGATGGGTGACGAACTTGTCTAGCTCGACGAACGTGCCGCGGTCGCATAGCTGTTCGATGCGCTCGCGCGCGGTCAGCTTGCCGGCTTCGTGTTGTCGCTTGATGCGGGCGGCGCCTCCGCCTTGCAGGGCCTGCGCTTCCTTGGCTTCCAGCACCTGCAGCGGCGATGGCTTGCCGGTCCCTGCCGCGGGGGCGGGGACAGACGGAGATTTCGAAGAGTCGACTGTGCTCATGGCGGGCCAAGGTATCCAGAATCGATCACCCTGTCATCAGCGAATGCCGCGTGTGCCGCGCGCAATGGGTCATTCCATCGCTTCCGCCTTGCGCGTATCCTAAACAAGCGTGCAGACGAATGAATGCAGCGATGCCGACTTGGTCCTGGCGGTCGCCCGCGGTGATCGGGACGCTCTTGCGCGACTGTACGATCGCTATGCGCCGCGTCTTTTGGGTCTGGCCGAACGGCTCCTGGGCCGCAAAAGCGACGCCGAAGATCTGCTGCACGACCTGTTTATCGAGGTCCGGGCGCAGGCCCATCGGTACGACCGAGAGCGCGGCAGTGTCGCTAGCTGGCTGACCCTGCGGTTGCGCAGCCGGGCCTTGGATCGCCTGCGTTCCCCGGCCTATCGCCGCTTTGTCGATCTGGACAGCGCGCCCAAGCAGGCCGAACCGATGATCTCTGCCGAGGCTGTGGCCGCCGAGAGCGAGCGCGAGCCCCTGCATCGCGCGCTGCAGTCATCCATGCAATCGCTGCCGGATGAAACCAAAGCCATCCTTGAACTCGTATATTTCAGGGGCAAGTCACTTCCCGAGGTCGCTGCCGAAATGAACTTGCCGCTGGGAACCGTGAAGTCTCGCCTGCATCGGTCCCTAAAGAGTCTGCGAGCCACGGTAGAAGAGTGAACGGAATGCACCATCATCCCGCCGAAGAACAGCTGTTGGACCTGGCGCTGGCCGCCGATTCGCCGGATGGGATCGGTGCGCCGGCCGACGCCAGCCTGCTTTCCCACGTGTCGCACTGCGCCGACTGTTCCGCACGTGTGCGGGCCCTGCGCGAAGAGCTTGCAGACTCGCTGCTTCCGGCGGAAGAATCCGCCCCGACTGCTTGGCGATCCGCATCGGTGGGTGCTGCGCAAGAACGCAGCGATGCAGGCCCGTCGGTCGCTGCATCGGCGATCGATCTGAAGGCTCGCGTGCTGCGCGCAACGACCGAGGCCGGCCCCGATGCGCTGCAGGGCTTTGTGCATCGCATCGGCTTGCTGTTTGATCTGGATGCCGCTGCCGTCCACAAGCTGTTGGCCGACGCACACGGCGAATCCGCCTGGGAGCTGCCCGGGCCGATCGCGTTCTTTCACGTGCAGCCCGGTCCGCGCCTGAAGTCCGTCGCAGAAGCGGGCGTTGTTCGCTTGGCTCCGGGCATGACGTTCCCGCGGCATCGCCATCGCGGCGACGAACACGGCTTGGTCCTTTCTGGCACGCTGCGCGAAGACAACACCGGCAAGCTGGGCCATCCCGGCGACATCCTGTTT
This sequence comes from Polyangia bacterium, assembly GCA_041908565.1. Classification (GTDB taxonomy): domain Bacteria; phylum Myxococcota_A; class Polyangia; order Palsa-1104; family JAEUJZ01; genus JAEUJZ01. The sequence continues at coordinate 6,827 of JAYRFD010000980.1, forward strand.
ATGCCCGATGGCAGCACGCATACCGTGACGGCGGTCGGCGACAAGACCTGCTTGTTTGTGGTCCTTCTGTACGGCGGCACGCCCGACATCGAATGGTGTTAAAAGGGGGCGATGTCCGCTCCCCCTGTCTCGCGTCGAACGTCGCTGCAGCTTTTGGGGGCGATCGCCGCAACGTCGATCGCTGACCGAGCCCTGGCGCAAGTGGGCAGCGCCGTCCGCACCCCGCTTGCCAGCGAAGCCACCGTCGCGCCTAGCCTGCTGTGGAATGCGCCGGGTCCGCTGGTCGCGCTGCCGCAA
>JAYRFD010000981.1:0-4546 GCA_041908565.1 Polyangia bacterium
GACCAGCGGGGGAACCGCAAGCTCGGTTGAGACCTCAAGCCGCGGACGCGTTGGAATCTCGGGGGTCAGGCTAGGCGGTGGCAGAGCATCGCTCCCCGCGGGCAGACCCGACGAAGCAACCACCAAAGTCGGAGGCAGTACCGGGTTCGCTGGCCCGGCGGGTGGGGACTCGCGAACCTCGTCCCGGCCCAGACCAGGACTTGGCGAAAGTGGAGAGGTAATCGGCTGCGCCGTCGGTGAAGCGGGAAGCGCCGAGACATCGGAAGCATCGCGAGACAAAGCAGGCGCATCCCCAGCGATGATGTCGGAAGCACTTCTGGATGCCCCGAGCGAGCCAGGTTGCGCTGTCCCAACCTTCGCCGCAGGTGCTTCGTCCGGTGTCGGCCGCGGCTCTGCAGGTGCCGCGGCCCGAGGAGCCACATCGGCATCGGGCGGTGCGGCGGGCGAAGCAGCGCCCGTCGGTCCGACGGGACCAGCCATAGGGCTGCCGGCTTGCGGACCCGTTTCCGGGGCTGAAGCAGCCGGCGCCAGTTCCGACAGGTTGGGCATCGCGGCTTTGGGATCCGTCGGTATGGTCTCGGGCGCTGGCGCGGGTACGAAGCGCGGGGCCGAGTCGGCACCGGACGCCGGCGTTGTCGTCGGCACGGGTGTGGCAGCCGAGGTCGCCAGGGCTGGCGCAACGGGAGCATCGACGGGCCGAGCCTTTGGCGTTTCTTCTGCAGCAATCGCCGCATTTTTCACTTCGGATGCAGGGACCGGGACAGGCGGGCTGGCGTCGTCGGTGCTGCCTGGCACGGGAGCATCAGCCGGCGGGGGCGCGATGACCGGGAAGGCCCCGGACAGCTTGCGCAGGATGCGACTCACCCGTTCTTGCTGCAGCGGTTCCAAGCGAGGAATCGACGCAGCCGCGTCGCTGCTGATGCGCACCGCGGCGGACTGACCCGATCCCGATGCATCTGACGACGGAGCTGGGGCCGGTTCGCTGGCAGGAGCAGCCGGTATTCCCGTCGGGGGCAGCGCGATCTGCGGAAAGACACCCGACATGCGCTGCAGCAGCCGGCTCATGTTCTCGCTGGCGGCAGAAGCAGGCTGCGGCGGGGCCGTTACTTCGTCCTTTGACTCGACGGGAACTTCCGGAAGCTTGAGCTTGTAACCCTGGACAATCTGCTCAATCCCCTCGATAAGCTCGGCCATGTTGGGCACGCGCTCGTCGAGCTGAAGTGCACACGCGTGCCGGATCAGCAGCGTCAGCGCCGCAGCAAGCTCCGGCGATAGCCCCGTGGCTGGGTTCGGTCGCAGCGGCGGCGGCGGGCTGGCCAGGTTTTCGAGGATGAATTCAATCTCCTCCGCGAAGAAGGCTGGGCGAGCCGTCAGGCACTCGTGCAGGATGGCGCCCAAGACGAACACATCGCCTTTTTCCGTCGCGCCGATCATGCCCGCCACTTGCTCAGGCGGGCGGTACAGGTGCTTGTACAGGGGCAGGCGGTCATCGAGTCCAGCCGCGCGGCGACGCAGGTGGTGCATGGCGTGCTCGACCACCATCACCTTGCCGGCCGAGCTGTTCTTGGCCGTCGGACGGACCAAGAAGATGTTCTCGGGCCGCAGGTCGCCGTGGACCAGGCCTACCTTGTGCGCCGCATCGAGGGTGCGAGCGATGGAGCTGATAATCGCCAGCGCTCGCTCAGCCCGCAGTGGACCGCGGTTCAAGCGGGACCGTAGCGTCTCGCCATCCAGAAGCTCCGTCGCAAAACCAGGGATGCCGTCGCGGTCCGCCAGCATCTTGACTGGCATCAGCCCCGCCGCCCCCAGCTGCTGGGCCCGTCGCAGGTCGTTGCGAACGGCCAGCATCATCTCGTGCGTCGGCTTGAGCTCTCGCTTCAGCATCAGGACGGCGAACTTGCGCTTTAGCCGCGCGTTCTCCGCCTCGTAGGTCACGCCCAGCTCGCCCTGCCCCAGCACGCCCTTGATTAAGAACTCACCCTCAATCACCTGCCCAAGACGGCTGGCGGCCGGGACCGACGGGCCGACCACCCAGCTGGGCTGCGCTTGCGAGGACTTGGGATCGGGGGAGCCGGGGATCATAGTGGCCCCTAGCATATCAGGGGCGGCGCCAAATTGGGCAGATTATGTTCGTATTTCAGGATACTTATTTGAAGTCTTATTTCGGTTTCGCACCGAGAGCCGAACGCATCGCGCTGGTCGGAACAAAGGCCATACCAGCCAACATCAACACGACGGGGAAAAGCTCAATCACATAGCGGTTTTCGACGAAGCCAATCAGCGACAGCGCAGCCGTGCGGCAAAGCAGGCAAAGCCCCGCCAGTGCAGACAGCGGTCGCAGCGACGAATTCCGCAGGCCGCGCCCCAGGCCAAGCAGCCCCAGCAGAAGCACAAGTGCCTGGACCGTCCCCAGAATCGGCACGGCCCAGGCCGGACGTAGAGGCCATGGCAGGTTGCGCGTCGCCCGCAGCGGCTGGTCAACGGTCGTCGCCCACAGGTATGCGGCCCGCTGCAGGGGCAGCCAGATCAGTGTGCGGACGGGGTGAGCCCGTAGGCGCCGCAGAGCCAACGCCCGAAAACCGGCGTCGACGCGAGGCGACAGGCCCTCTTGCTGACGCAGGGCAAACAGCCGCTGAAGCTCGGCCTGCTCGTCGGGCGAATCAAAGGCCTCGGCGGGATAGGTGCTGACGGTGGCTACGCACTCGCGACGCAGCAGGCAGTACAGGGTCGTTGGGGTCTGCGCTTCACGGGTGACCCAGGTCGCAAACCACGCAAAGAACGAGGTACGCGGCATCGCATCGCCGCGAACGTCGCACTGACCGCCCAGCGGATGCGGGTCGCCAAAGCGCATCTGGTTGCGCAGCGGCCACGGCGAATAGAACAGGGCAAACGCCAGCAGCACCCAGGGCAGGACACGAGCGCTCTGTCGACCGAAGCGAAAGACCGGCAGCAGCAGCGCCGGAAACAAGAACAAGCCATCGATCCGCACCAAAGCAGACACAGCCAGCGCCGCCCCGGCCGCCAGCCATGGGATGTGGCCCCGTGTACGTGGTGGCCTGGCAGACGGATGCAGCTCGCAGGCCAGCAGCGCCACGACCACCGTTGAAAGCAAGGTAGCCAAGGTCTCGGCCAGGATCGCGTTGGCATACAGCACAAGGGGCGGGAAAACCGCTGAAAGGCCCAGCGCAATCCATGCCGCCCGACGTCCGGCGAAGCGACGCGTCAGCGCGAACACCAGCAAGCAGGTCCCCACATCCAGCAGCGCCTGCAGCGGCTTGATGCGAGCAAACAGGCTGGCGTAGTCGTTGAACGCCGGCCAGCCTCGGTACGGCACAAAAGCGCTTAGCGCCAGGAAGATGGGATATCCCGGCAAGCGGCAGTAGCCAAGCGGCCGCGGCGCGGCGTGGTCGGGATACCAGTCGGGCAATCGGAAGGCGTAGCGGTGATTTTCCGCAAGCTCGCGGGCGGCTCCCAGATACGCAAAGCTGTCGGCGCCGGCGAAGGTCCAGCCCTGCCCTACCCTCAGGCGTAGACCGAAGGCGGCCAGGGCAAGCAAGAACAGCGCGATCCACTCCCAGCGCACAAGCGGTCGCGGTCTTGGGGGGCTCGACGGGGAATCGGGCGCAGCCGGTGCCGGCGGGCGAGGCTCAGGAGCCGACACGACGGAAGCCTCCTTGCCGTCGCTGTTTGCCGCATCGGTGGACCTTGCAGCCACGACTCGACATCGCGACCTAGCCTGCGCAGGCCGCGACGATCGAATCGGCGATCTCGTGCGCCATCTGCGAGATCAGGCTGTCGCTGGGGCCCTCGATCATGACGCGAACTTTGGGCTCGGTGCCGCTGTAACGCACCAGCACGCGACCGTCTTGACCCAAGCGGCTCTCTGCCGACTGGATCAGGCGCTGAACATCGGCAAGCTCGTCCAGCGGACGGCGCTGCTTGACCTTCACGCTGACCAGGACCTGCGGCACTTTGACCATCAGCCGGGCAAGCTCGCTGAGCGGTCGGCCCTCTTCCAGCATCTGCGCCAAGACCTGCAACGCTGCGATGATGCCGTCGCCGGTCGTCATGTGATCCAAGAAGATCAGGTGCCCGGACTGTTCGCCGCCGAAGTTGTAGCCGTGGCGCCGCATCTCCTCGACGACATAGCGGTCGCCGACGTTGGTTCGGACCAGATTTCCGCCAGCGGCCTGCACCGCCCGTTCCAGCCCCAGGTTCGACATCACCGTCGCAACCAGGGTGTTCTTTTGTAGCTCGCCGCGGGCCAGCAAGCGACGCGCGCACAAGGCCATGATGGCGTCGCCGTCGACGATGTTGCCTCGCTCGTCCGCGAAGATGACGCGGTCGGCATCCCCGTCGAGAGCGATGCCAACCTGCGCCCCCAAATCCACCACCGCTTGGCACATGGCCTGCGGATGCAAAGCGCCGACGCCGTCGTTGATGTTGGTGCCGTTGGGCTCGTCCCCCAGTGCGAACACGGTGGCGCCCAGTTCTTCCAAGACGGCGGGCGCAACCTTGTACGCCGCCCCGTGCGCGCAGTCGACGA